>JACQJK010000122.1 GCA_016205055.1 Candidatus Doudnabacteria bacterium | reverse complement strand
TGAAGCCAAGCCCGAAGCCGAAGGCGGAGGGGATAACACAGCTCCGGGAGCCGCAATGTATCGGCGAATGCCGATGCGGCGACGTATTCCGCAGAGCCCAAAGGCTCAAGGAATACACCGGCCTTTAGGCTGGGGAGCTTTATTTCATGAATTCCCTCCCCTGGAGGGGGAGGGCTAGGGTGTGGGGTGAAGGTATGACGACAAAACAAACTCAAATTGCCAGAACACTAAGAAACAACCCAACCCGACTCTGAAAAGAAATTGTGGTATCACTTAAGAGATTACCGCAAACAAGGGATCAAATTCAGACGACAACAACCTATTGGCCCATACTTTCCCGACTTTGTCTGTTTGGAGAAGAAGCTGATAGTCGAAATAGATGGTGGGCAACACTTTCAATCAGAATCTGACAAAGTTAGAGATGAATGGCTTAAAAAAGAAGGTTTTGCGGTTTTGAGAATTTGGGACAATGAAGTTTTTGAAAATGTAGAAGAAGCAGTCGAAAAAATTTTAAATTATTGCAAATAATTCACCCTCCCCCTATCCCCTCCCCCTGGAGGGAGGGGGATCACAAGCAAGCGTCCTGGCGGGACAGGAAACATGTTATGAGTAAAGTAAATGACGCAAACAATTTATCCAATCTCCGCCACTCCCTGGCCCACCTTCTGGCCGCAGCCGTCGTGGACCTTTGGCCGGATACGCGCCGCGCCATCGGGCCGGCCATTGACGACGGGTTCTATTTTGATTTTGAATTTTCCGAGCCCATTTCCGAAAAAGATCTGCCGAAGATAGAAAAAAAAATGCGACAAATTTTACCGACCTGGGATGAATTTTCCAGAATAGAACTTTCTGCCACCGAAGCGAAAAATGAACATAAAAACAATCCTTACAAACTGGAACTGATAGAACAATTTTCAGATGGGGGCAGAAAAAAAGTAACTGTCTATCAATCGGGTAAATACCGGGACCTGTGCCGGGGCGGCCATGTCGCAAGCGCCAAAGAAATTGACCCGCAAAGTTTCAAGCTTCACCGCGTAGCGGGGGCCTACTGGCGCGGCTCGGAAAAAAATCCCATGCTCACGCGCATTTACGGTTTGGCTTTTGAAACCAAAAAAGATCTAGAGGACTATCTTGCCCTTTTGGCGGAAGCGGAGAAAAGAGATCACAAAAAACTGGGGCCCAAACTTGAGCTGTTTATGTTCCACCCCACCGCGCCTGGCATGCCCTACTGGCTGCCCAAAGGTGTCACGGTTTACAATACGCTTATCAAATTCTGGCGGGAAGAACATCGGGCGCGCGGCTATCAAGAGATTGTCTCGCCCCTCTTAAACAAAAAAAATCTGTTTGTGACCTCCGGCCACTTCGAACATTTTTGGCAAGATATGTTTACGCTCAAAGTCGAGGGTGAAGAGTATGGGCTCAAGGCCATGAACTGTCCCAATGCCATGATTGTCTTTGGCTCAAAGTCGCGAAGCTACCGCGACCTGCCCTTGCGTTTCTCTGACACTGATACCCTGCATAGAAACGAACTCTCGGGGACTCTCAATGGACTGTTCAGAGTCCGCTCTTTTCGGCAGGACGACGCGCACATTTTTGTCACCGAGGAGCAAATCGGGCAGGAATACGAGCGGATTTTTGAAATCGTGGACAAATTTTATTCGATTTTCGGGCTCGAATATTCTTTTCGCCTCGGCACCAGACCCGAAAAATTTCTGGGCGATGAAAAAACCTGGGATTTGGCCGAGACCACCCTGCAAAAAATTCTCAAAGCCGGCAAACACAAGTTTGTCATCGGCGAAAAAGAAGGGGCCTTTTACGGGCCCAAAGTGGATATCTTGATGAAGGATGCCTTGAATCGCGAATGGCAAATGGGCACCATTCAGCTGGATTTCCAGCAGCCCAAGAGATTTAAGCTCGAATACATTGACCAGAAAGGCAAAAAGCAAACGGCGGTCGTGATTCACCGCGTCATTTACGGCTCGCTGGAACGGTTTATCGCCATTCTCATTGAGCACTTTGCCGGCGCTCTGCCGCTGTGGCTCTCACCCGTGCAAGTAGCCGTGCTGCCAATCTCCGATAAGTTCAATGACTATGCCAAGGAGGTTGTTTCTGAATTACGAAACACGAATTACGAACTGCGAATCGAACTGGATGAACGGAATGAATCAATCGGTAAAAAAATCCGGGAAGCCGAGTTGCAGAAAATCCCCTACATCCTCGTGGTCGGGGAAAAGGAGCAATCTTCCCGCACGATTAGCGTGCGCCAACACGGCGAGTCCAAACAAACGCAACTGCCCCTTCCCGAGTTGGTAAAAGAACTGCTCGAAAAAATTCAGAAAAAAAATTAAAACTAAATTCGGCCTCTTTTTTTCTTTTACCAGAAACTTGATGATCGTATGGTGCTTGGTAAATAGATTTACTGCGCTGCTGGGAAATCAAATCATACGCCCACTCGAGTTCACGGCCGTCGGGCGGAAACGCCTTGAGCGTAAGTCGAAGGGAGCGCCGGTCTTCGGGCGAAGGCGGATAAAAAAAATCCGCCGAAGCGGGGTAAAATGGAGGAAACGCCCTCGGGCGCCAGTCGAAGGGAGCGGAAGTCGAAGGGGGTCGTCAGCCCTTTTTTGAACGCCGGCGGCGCTTGTTTGCTGCACGGCGCAGGGAACCGCTAGCCGCTCGCAGGTGCGCAAGGACGCTTTCGACCGTCGGCCCGTCACCGCAGTGCAAGGCAACGGAGATGATGCTTTGCAACTCATTGGCAGACACTCGGAGCGACTTGGCCTCGGGCACGCCTAGCACGTCGTAAACGGTTTGGAACCGACTCAACAGATCGCGACTTTTCTCCAGATGTGCCGTCAGGTCTATCGTCTCCTGGAACAATTCACTGTTGTCCCTTGTCAGCGACTGCACCCTATCTACAAAACCTTGATGAGCGATTTTCAGTGCCTCCAGCTCTTTCCACAAATCTTTTTTTTGCTCAAGCAAAGTGTTTGCTTCCGCCGACAGCGCCTCGACTCGATCCAAAAGCCGATCTTTACTGTGCTGAAGTTCAGCGCGCTCTTGAGCGGCCTCCTCCAGTTTCTTAAGAGCCCCGAAAAGGGCTCGCTCCAAGAGCGCCTCTCTTTCCAGATCCGTCAGCACCAAGACGAGCTCGCGCAATACCGCAAGCCGCTCGTCGTCAAACTCGCAACCCAAAAAGTCGCCTCCTGGCTCGCGGCTGGCTCGGAGTTCGTCCAAAACGCCGGCAAGTATCGAGTTCATGGTGACCTCCTTTGTTGGTCATCACGGCATTCTAAACGGAAACCGCTCATGCGTCAAGGCGTGCCTTCTGAAATCAAATCATACGCCCATTCGAGCTCTAGGCCTTCATTGAGAACTTTTTTTGCAAGTCCCAGCTTTGCCGACTGTGCAGCCGACAAAGCGCTGTCTTCCGCCCACCCCCGATACTCGTTAATCAACTTGATATACCGCTGGCGATCTTGTTCGTCGTAAAGGTGCTTGCGGATCAAAACTTTAATGGCTTTATCGTTATAAAGTTTGGCGGAGGCAATAAACCCGCGGCTTTCTTTAGTCGCTGAAACCTCTCTTAAATGCCGCAGATGATGCAGCGTTTCTTGGAAGACCATTTCAATGTTTGGAATGAACTTATGATCCAAAAGCGCCAACTGCTCGGCCATGTATTCGGCGCGAGCCAGTTCCAGTTCATAATGACGGCGCAGGCCCGCAACCTTTCCCTCTCCTTGCGACCTCTCGGCCATGAGCTCGAGGCCGAATGGGGAGAGGGTGCCCCAAGCGGTAGTCGAGGGACGGGAGAGGTGGTCAGACGACATCCTAAGATATTCGTGCAAACGGCGTTCGGCAAGCTCCAGGTGTCTGGACTGCTTCTCGGGCGCCCCGAACACAAAAAAATTTACGTCCAGCCATTCCCCTGTCAACTTTAGTTGGTATGCTATACCATTCGGCGAAAGGTCGCGGTCGCGTTGTGAAAAAGCAGTTGCCAAAAACACAGCCAAGACCGCAAGCGCTCCCCAAATAATCATTAACACTTTCTTGCGCATATGTTAAAGTCATTATGCAACAGGGTGGCAAAAAAGCAAACCTCAGGACCTTCGCGCTTGCCGCCCAATCAGTCGGGCAAAGCCCGACTTGCTTGGCGGCGACGTGAGTTTGGCCAATTTCTTTTCTCGTTCCCGCCATAGGCGGGTCAGCCTCCGGCGGAAAATTCTCCGCTCGCTCCTCACCGTAGCTTGCTACGGCTCGTCGCGTGCTCGAATTTGCCTCGAACTTGGCTCAAACGCGAAAGTCCTGAAACCTATCTTATGAACCAAGTTGTGAAATATGAGAAAAAAACTCCCGACTGAAGAATTCCCTACGCGCGCCAAAAGACGGGAAATAAAAAAACGCCCGCGCATGCAGATGCACGCAGCGGGCTTGAAAAACTCTGCTCACTCCGCCGGATCAATCCTGGCGATCAAATCAATCAAGCGGAGAGGCGGGTAACCGGCCGGGGCGTCATCGTTTTGGCGAACCGGGTTGTTTCGGAAGCTTTCACCAGTCGGCGCAGGGCAAGGGAGAACAGAGGACGGCTGCACAAGATGCTCCTGGTGCGCCGCCCGTGTGAGCAGACCACAACTACGTAAAATCCCGTGGCTTTCAGCACCTCTACGGCCAATAGGGCGCTAGCGGGCATATGTACCGGCAAATATGTAAAACCCTGCCGCTCAAGCGCCCGCGCGACGACTCCCTGCAGCTTGATGCTCATTTTGTGTCCTCCGCAACTGCGACAATTCTAGAAAATTATGAAAATAATTGCAATAGTCGGGCCCACCGGCGCCGGCAAATCGGAACTGGCCGTAAAAGTAGCAAAACGATTTGGCGGCGAGATTATCTGTGCTGATTCGCGACAAATTTACCGCTGGCTTGATATTGGCACTGGCAAGGTGCTTGGAAAATGGACTCCCTCTCCCCTCCCCCTCCCCCGCTTGCGGGGGAGGGTGCCCCGAGCGCAGTCGAGG
>JACQJK010000123.1 GCA_016205055.1 Candidatus Doudnabacteria bacterium | reverse complement strand
TTTTTAATTGACTTCCTCCCGCCCCTTGGGGCGGGGATTGGATATATTTACCTGGCATACTCGGTCACCCGCATCTCGCGGATGACGTTGACCTTGATTTCTCCCGGATATTTCAGTTCGTTCTGGATGCGCCCGGCGACATCTTTAGCCAGCTTAATCGCCGCCCAGTCGTCGATTTTTTCCGGCTTGACGAATACCCGAATTTCCCGACCGGCCTGGATGGCGTAAGTTTTTTCCACGCCCTCAAAAGAATTGGCGATATTTTCCAATTCTTCCAAACGCCGGATATACTGCTCAAAACTTTCTTTTCTGGCTCCCGGCCGCGCCCCGGAAATGTTGTCGGCGGCGTCCACGATTATCGCTTCAATCGAAGAATGCGCCACGTCCTCGTGATGGGCTTCAATGGCGTTCACCACTTTTTCAGACAACCCGAATTTCTTGGCGATCTCACGCCCGATCTCCACGTGAGTCCCTTCCATGTCCTGATCCAGCGCTTTGCCGATATCATGCAGTAACGCCCCTTGCTTAACAATGTTCACATCCGCTCCTAACTCTTTGGCCATCAGCGCCGCAATGTGAGCCATTTCCACCGAGTGCTTGAGGATGTTTTGCCCGTAAGAGGAGCGATACTTCAACCGACCAATCAAAAAAATCAATTTCGACGGAAAATTGGAGATTCCCAGCTCATAAACTGCCGCCTCGCCCGCTTTCATGATATCTTCGGTCATTTCCTTTTTGGCTTTTTCGTAAACTTCTTCAATGCGCGCCGGGTGAATCCGCCCGTCTTTGATTAATTTTTCCAAAGCCAGTTTGGCCAAGTGGCGGCGAATGGAGTTGAAGCCGGAAATCAACACGGTGTCAGGAGTATCGTCCACGATGACTTCCACTCCCAACATTTGCTCAAAGGCCTTGATATTACGCCCCTCCTTGCCAATTATGCGGCCTTTCATATCCTCGCTTGGCAAAGTGACATAAGTGGTTGTGGTTTCGGTTGAAACTTCGGCTGAACAGCGCTCAATGGCCGCGGCGACGATTTCTTTGGCTTTCCGTTCGGCTTCTTCCCGCGCGTTGTTGATGAGCTTGTAAGTCAGTTCGGACAGATCCTGGGCGACCGATCTTTCCACCGCATCCAATAACACCTGCTTGGCTTCTTCGCGGGTCATTGCCGCGACTTTTTCCAGTTTCGCGACTTGCTGTTGGCGAACTTGTTCAACTTCCTCTTCTTTCTTCTTTAACTCGTCAACCTTCAAGAGCAATTTTTGTCTTTTTGACTCTAAATCCGCGGTTTTGGTCTCGAGATCCGTTTCTCGCCGCTCCAGGCGCTGCTCAATTTTAATGATCTGATTGCGAAACTCAATTTCGTCCTGTTTGGCCTGTTCCGTGATTTCCAGCGCCTTGGTCTTGGCGCTTAACAATATTTCTCTTTCTTTGTTTTTTGCTTCATCAAGCAGCCGATGAGCTTTTGCTTCCGCGGTCTTGGTGGTATATGACCCCTGGATCCAGCGGGCCAAATAGCCCAAACCAAAAGCTCCCACCACTCCAAAAATAATAAAAAGCCCTGACATAGATTAATTCTCCAAAACCCCGAAGGTCTTGTGGATCAACCGATCACGGCTTCGTCAAAATTTGCACCAGTTTTAAATCAACCCAAAAGTTGGGTATGGGTTCAAAACTTCTAAGGACTTTTTTACCAAGCAGTTGCAAATCATGAGCACAAAGTCGCTATTTGAGAAAAAGTAACCGGAAACGACAGTTACTTTATCACCCGTGGATCCACGACCGATCTGTTTTTTCGAAGGTTTTTGATTAATTGAAGTAAATCCACTTTGATTATAAAACTCCCGAACGACTTTTGTCAATTGCCGATTATTCGGCCTAGAAAATCTTACTGCTCCGACAGCTTTATGCCCACTTTATTGGCAATTTGAGTGATCCATTCTTCGTGACGTCTGATGGCCGAGCGCAGTGCCTCGGCTTCAGTATTCCAGTCTTTGGAATTTTTTAGAATCGCGTCTAAAGTCTTCGTATGATCGTCGACGACTTCCTCAATATGATCAACTTTTTCAGTTAAATGATCCGTTTTCTCGGCTACATGAGTCAGCAAAGCAACGGTTCGGTCCAGCGTTTTAGCGACCCGGTCCAAGGTTTTATTAGTCTGCCTAAGATTTTTATCAAAATATTCTTTGGTGAGCTGGGCCATAGTGAAAAATTAATCCTGTTTCAAGCATAACAGAACTATCTCTTGAACACAAACACGCGGGTTTGGTTGATAAAAATTGCCCATCGGTGTCATATTGGACACACCAACTCTGTCATGCTAAACTGATACTGAAATACTCCCAGTTTCAGATAAAACAATGAAAATCACTAAAGCCGAGGATTACGCCATAACTTTTGTCAGCGCGTTGGTGAGTCATTACCAGGGCAACGATTATCTATCGATTGCGGAAATTGCCGCTGTCTATAATTTGCCAAGACCGTTTTTAAAAAAAATTGCCGAGCGGCTGAAAACGGCCGGGTTGCTTGCGGTCAAAGAAGGCCGGCACGGGGGTTACCGTTTGCGCCGCTCCCCGCAAAACCTCTCGGTGGGATCGGTGTTGCGGGCCTTTAACCCACAACCTTTCCTGACCACTTGTTTGGTTGCCGAACACCAGGCCCGGTGCCCGCTTTACGACAGTTGCGTCAGCCGATCGGCCTGGGAAAAAATCACCGCCCGGCTTTATCGTGATCTGCATAAGCTCAAGTTTGAAAATTTCATCAAACTTCAAACCCTCAATGCCGACGTTGCGCGTAAAAAACCTTAAAGTGGCCGTGGAAGGCAAACCCATACTGTCGGGCATGAACCTGGTGGTGAAAGACAGGGAAACCCACGCCATCATGGGCCCGAACGGCTCGGGAAAAAGCACTTTTGCCCAAAGCTTGTTTGCCCACCCGAAATACCGCATCACCGGGGGACAAATCACCTTTGGTAAAAAAATGCTAAACGGACTGACTGCCGACCAGATTGCAAAACAAGGGATGATGCTGGCGTTTCAATACCCGCAAAGCATCCCGGGAGTTTCGGTTAATAACCTCGTTAAGTTAGCTCGAATGGGGCGGGGCAAAAACAAAAAAACTCTCGACCTAAAAGAACTGGTCAAGGAGATCGCCGCAAAAGCGGACGCCTTGCGAATTCCCAAGGAATTCCTAAGCCGGTCGCTTAACGAAGGATTCTCCGGCGGGGAAAAGAAAAAAACCGAAATTCTCCAGTTGCTTTTGCTTAATCCCAAGCTGGTGATCTTGGACGAAACCGACTCTGGCTTGGACGTTGACGCTTTAAAATTGGTCGCCCGGCAAATCAACTGGCTCCGCGGCCAAGGCGTGGCCGTTATCCTGATTACTCACTACAACCGAATTCTAAAATACCTGCGGCCCGACTTTGTTCACGTGATGAGCCAGGGAAAAATCATCAAATCCGGCGAAAAAGAATTGGCG
>JACQJK010000116.1 GCA_016205055.1 Candidatus Doudnabacteria bacterium | reverse complement strand
GCGGCCGGACGGCGCGCAGGAAACTCCCTACGAGATGCTGCACCGCATCGCTCACGCGATTGCCGAAGTGGATTACAAATACGGCGCCACGGCCGCAGAAGTCGAAAAAACCGAACAACGTTTTTTTGAAGTGATGGCCAACCAGGAATATACGCCGGCCGGCCGGACCATCACCAACGCCGGCGCCCCGACTCCGGTCGTGGCCAATTGCATTGTCTTGCCGATCCACGACAGCATGGAAAGCATTTTTAAGACCCTCAAGGACGCGGCGCTGTTGCAGAAAGCCGGTTCGGGTTTGGGGTTTGCGTTTTCCCATTTACGCCCCGCCGGTTCCTTTGTGTTCAAATCGCAAGGCATGGCCTCGGGTCCGGTTTCCTTTTTGCACGTTTACAACGAGGCCTTTGGGGTGGTCAAGCAACAGGGCCGGCACGGCGCCAATATGGCGATTTTAAACGTGGAGCACCCGGACATTTTAGATTTTATCCACTGCAAGGCCGTGGAAGGCGCGGTGCGGAATTTCAACATTTCAGTTGGAGTGACGGACAGGTTTATGAAGCAGGCCCTGGAGCGTCCGGACGAGCCGTGGCTGGCGCGCTTCGACGGCCAAGAAGTCAAACCCCGCCGCATTACCCGAGACCGTTACGGGGTGATCCAGAAAATTGAAGAAATTGATATTACCGCGCGGGAACTTTTCAACGAGGTTGTGCATGGGGCCTGGCGTAACGGCGAGCCGGGGGTGGTGTTTTTGGACACGGTCAATAAAACCAACCCCACGTTTAAGCTGCAGGACTTTGACGCCTGCAACCCCTGCGGCGAGCAGTTTTTGCCTTGGTACGATGTTTGCAACCTGTCTTCCATAAACTTGGCCCGGTTCGTGCAGCAAGGCAAAGTTGATTACGAACGCTTGCGCCATGTGACTCGCGTTGCCACGCATATGTCCGATAACGTCATTGACATTTACGAGTACCCGGTGAAAGAAGTCCAGGACATGGCTTACGCCAATCGCCGGATTGGCTTGGGGATTATGGGTTTTGCCGATATGCTTTACCAGCTGGGCGTTCGTTATGACAGCGATCCGGGCTACCAGATGGCAGAGCAGGTCATGAGCGCGATTCAAGATTCTGCTCACAAGGTTTCCCGGGAATTTGCCGAAACCCGGGGCGTATTTCCGAATTGGGACAAAAGCACTTACGCCGATGCCGGTATCAGGATGCGCAACACCATGCTGACCACGGTGGCGCCGACCGGTTCGATTTCCATGTTTTTTAATGTTTCTTCCGGGGTGGAGCCGAATTTTGCCCTGTCTTTTACCAAGCAGGACAAAGACGGCTGGAAATATTACTATACCAATCAATATTTTGAAAAAGCCCTGCGCGAACGCGGCCTTTATTCCGAAGAGTTGATGGGCAAGGTTGTTGCCGAGGGCACGCTCAAAGACATCAACGACCTGCCGGATGACCTGAAAAATACTTTTGTCGTGGCCATGGACATTTCCGCAGAAAGCCATATTCGCATGCAAGCCGCCTTTCAAGCGCACGTGGATAACGCAATTTCCAAAACCATTAATTTCCCATTTGAGGCAACGGAAGAAGACGTGCGCCAGGGCTACTTTTTGGCGTGGCAACTGGGTTGCAAAGGATGCACGGTGTACCGCGACGGCTCGCGCCAAGTTCAGGTTTTAAACCTTAATAAAAACGTCAAAGACAAAAGCGAAGTTCCCCTAACCGCTCAAATTGACCAACCCGCAGCAGAGCAAAGCCAGCCCGTAAGAGCCTCGGTTGTCGCCGAAGGGTCCTTAAACGCCGAGCAACCCGCAACGGCGATTAGCCAGACGACCGAGACCGCACCGCCAGCCGTAACCGACGCCGCCGGTTACGGCATCATCACGCCGCGCGACCGGCCGCTGGTTTTGGAAGGCAAAACTTATCAGGTCAAAACCGCCTACGGCAACCTTTACATCACCATCAACGACGTGCCGGGGGACGGCCCGTTTGAAGTTTTTTCGCAACTCGGCAAGGCCGGCGGGTTTTTCCACTCCCAGACCGAGGCGATTTGCCGCTTGATTTCCTTGTCGTTGCGCTCCGGCGTAAAAGTCGCGGAACTCATCAATCAGCTCAAAGGCATTCGCGGTCCTGACCCAATGTGGAATAACGGCAAGCCGATGCTGTCGATTGCCGACGCCATTGCCCAGACCCTAGAACAGCATATCCGCATTAAAAGCGGCCAGACTCAAATGGCGTTTGCCGCTTCCGCGCCAGGAGCCATTGAGGGCACAACAGCCGAAACCTTGCCCAATTTGGTGCAGAATGACGAAGTCAAAGTCCAAGCCGCGTTAAGCGCGAGTGGGGATTTAAACGCAATGCCTAAAGTCTCGATTGCCAATTTCGGCCAAGCCCCGGCGTGCCCGGACTGCAGCGCGACTTTACAGATGAAAGAAGGATGTCTGACCTGTACCGAGTGCGGGTTTAGTAAATGCGGCTAGAGCGAAGCAACACTATTTTTCTCTCCCCCGCGCTTGCGGGGGAGATGTCCCTCGAGCGAAGTCGAGAGGGACAGAGAGGGTAACAGTGGAAATTTGCTCTCTCCTCTTGAGAGGAGGGCGGCCGATCTGTCTCGCTCGGCGCGAGTCGAGGCGGAAGCCCGAAAGAGGTAAGCAAGTGCGGGTAGCAAGCCAGCTTTTAGGTTGTAGCCGGTAGCTTGTAGAAAAAATCAAAAGGGCCAGCTTTGGCCCTTTTGAAAATCAAAAAGCCGAGGAGTCTTGTTTATATTTTTATAAAAAAAGTGAAACAAGAAGCTAAAGCAGTTATTTTCGACTGGGGGCGGACACTCTTTGATTCGGAGGCAAAAAGCGAGTTTCCTGAAGCAAAAGAGGTTCTGGAGCATTGCGCGGGCAAGGGCTATAAGATGGCGGTGGTTTCTTTGGTAACGCAGCACGCCAATTCCACGCTCAAAGAAAGGAAAAGGCAAATCGCCGAAAGCCCTTTGAAAAAATTTTTTGAAATCGCGTTGGTGACGGACACAGATAAAGATGCGCTGTTTGAACAAGTTGTGAAAGAACTCGGCTTGCCTCGGGAAGAGATTATGATTGTTGACGACAGAACCGTTCGGGGGATCCGCTACGGCACGCGCCGCGGACACCCGACTGTTTGGCTGCAGAAGGGGAAATTTTCAGGTGAACTTCCCGACGCCGAAACCGGCCGGCCGGATTACGTGATTTCTGAATTGAAGGAGTTGTTGGGGATTTTATAGTGTGTCCTTTCCTCCCCCTTGACTCGCGACGTCACGTCGGAGTTGATGGGGGAGGTTAGGTGGGGGTGTGACCATGACAAAGCATACAGTCGTAGCCCGACAATTGCGAAATAACATGACTGACGCGGAAAAGATGCTTTGGTATTTTCTACGTTTTAAAAATTTGAACAGCTATAAGTTTCGCCGTCAGCAGCCTATCGGTAAATACGTCGTCGATTTCGTTTGTTTTCAAAACAAACTTATAATTGAAATAGATGGCGGACAGCATGTGGAGAATAAACAACAAGACATGATAAGAGATCGTTGGTTAGAAAAGCAAGGATTTAAGGTTTTGAGATTTTGGAATAACGAAGTCCTAGAGAACAGGGATGAAGTTGTTGTAAAAATCGCAAGTTTTTGTAAAAGATAAAACACCCTTCCCTCACCCCTCCCATCAACCCCGACGGCACCGCCGGGGTCAAGGGAGGGGAATGAATATGTCTAAAGGCCTCATTATCGTCTATATCGGCAAAGGCAAGGGCAAAACCACGGCGGCGGTGGGGTTAGCCGTGCGCGCGGCCGGCGCAGGTTTAGATGTGCTCTTTACCCAGTTCGTCAAAGCCGCAACCGCCAAGCAAAGCGGGGAATGGCCGTTGTCAAGCGAAATCGCGCCGATGAGGCGCATAAAAAAAATCACCGTAAAAATTTTAGGAATGGGTTTCGTGGGCATTTTAGGTGACAACAAATTGCACCTTACGCATGTGAAAGCGGCCAGGTCGGGGTTGAGGTGGCTTATTAAACAGATTAAGAGCGGCAAGTATGACGTAGTGGTTGCTGACGAGCTGATTTCCGCGATTGAACTTAAGCTTTTGACTGTCCAAGAAGTTAAAGCGCTGTACCGATACGCCGAGGACTTTACAGCCCTGGTGCTGACCGGGCATAATAAGTATCCGGAATTAATCGCCGATGCCGATCTGGTTACGGAAATGAAGTTAATCAAGCATCCTTACTATAAGGGCTTGCTGGCGCAGCGAGGAATTGATTTTTAACGCCTTTGGTTTGGGACTTTTTAACCTTAACTTCTCAATAAACCTCTATGGCCAAAATTCCTAAATTATTTGTTCTTTCCGCCGTTCTTTTGTTGGCTGTTTCTTGCAATTATTTCACTCCCACTAAACCCGCCACAGAGCCGGAAGCGGTTTCGCCAGAAAACACGGTTAAGATTTTTTCGTATCAGGGCATTGAGGGCGTTGACGCCCTTACGACTTTAAAAGAACTTTACCAAGTGGAAACCAAGGACTTCGGTCCGGGATTGGGCGAGTTTGTGCAAAGCATCAATGGCGTTAAACCGGCCAGCAATGAATTTTGGGCGTTTTACGTAAACGGAGAATCTTCCAATGTCGGCGCGTCTTCGTACGTTGCCCAAGCGAACGATCAAATTGAGTGGAGGATGGAGAAAATCAAGGAATGAAAATATCAAGTCGAAACCCGACATGAAGCGATTTTGGCTGTATTTGCTTATTGTTTTGGCGGCCGTAGCTGCCCGCTTGGTGCCGCATGTATGGAATTTTGCTCCCGTTAGCGCGGTGGCCATTGTCGCGGCCGTGTATTTGCCGTTAAGACAAGCTTTTATTTTAACTTTTGCTGTGCGATTTTTGTCGGACGCAATACTTGGGTTTTTTTCTTGGCCGTTGATGGTCGCGGTTTACGCTTCTCATCTTTTCGGGGTGGGCTTAGGAGCGTGGGTTGGCAGAAAGAAAAACTTTTTCCGCATCATGTCCGCTCCCTTGGCCGCCTCGGCTTTATTTTTCCTGGTCACCAATTTTGCTTTTTTCTATCCCACCTACGAGCACAACCTTGACGGAGTAATATTATCCTATGTTAACGGCTTGCCGTTCTTGCGGGGAACAGTTTTGGGTGATTTATTTTACACCGTGGTTTTAATTTACGGCCTGGAAGCAGTTTTGTCCTTGGCGCGCAAAAGAATCGCCAGACCAAAAACTCTAAAAATTTAAAGAGTAATACACATGACCCGCCTTGAAGCCGAATCGCGGATAGATGCGCAGGAGGGCGACGCAGAAGCGATTGTTAAAAAACAGACCAGGGAGTTTCTTGCAAAACTCGCAGGCCCAAGTCGCAAGGACTTAAGTATCGGGGATTATCAACTCTACCTTCAAGAATTGCAAAAAGAAGTTGACCAGCTGACTGGGACCGAAAGGGGAGGCGGGGACCGGGTAGAAATCGAGGACCTGCGCAACAGAATCTTAAAGGCCTTAAATCCGGTTTACGAGGGACACTGGGATGAAAGATCGGGCCGATCAGTTTGGATGGCTCACGGCGACAGCCCGGTGCCCATGGCGGGCGACCAAGATTATGAACGTAAGATGTCAAAGATTAGACAGCTGGCCAAAGGACTTGCTGTTTTAAGCTCCAGTTCGGACGTGGTTGACCAGGATAGTTCCAGAATTTTACACTCGCTTGCTTCCGCTCGGCAGGAATTGCTGAAAACGCCGCGCGGCCTACTTTATGACCTTTATGCCCGCTTGGACAAACACGTCGGGAACAGGTAGACTGTTTTAATCCGATCTTGCGGTGTTTGTTCAAGGAGGTCTTATGTCGTTTATTGTGTGCGCTGTGCTTACCCTGGCCACCGCCGTTTCCGGATATCTGTTTTTGGAAAAGGACAGCAAGGTCAAGTTTGGGCTCGATCACTTGGGCCGCTTGCATGCTGCCGGCGCCCTGCAGACGCAGCTCTTGCAGCATTTGATGGGGCACGTCCTGCCCCACCAGTCCGCGCTTGTGCGGCAAGCCGTGATCTTTGTGATGTTTTTTACCTGCTGGCTGCTGTCAGTTGGGTTCGTGGCAAGGAGTGTTCTCGGAAGCCGGTGATGAGTATTACCGGCTTTTTATTTTCAGCGAAATCGTTTTGTGTGATAAAATGTCAATAAGTTATGAAGAATAAATCACCTCAATTATTGAAGGGTTTTCGCGATTTTGGACCGGAACAAGCGGCGGCGCGCAATTCGATGTTTCAAACCATTCGTTTGGCGTTTGAGCGTTTTGGTTTTGCCCCAATGGAAACGCCGGCTTTAGAGTATGCCCAAACTTTAACCGGTAAATACGGCGCGGAAGAAAAGCTGATGTACAAGTTTAAAGATCAAGGCCAGCGCCAGGTTGCTCTGCGGTACGACCTGACCGTGCCCTTGGCGCGCTACTACGCCCAGAATCGCAACGAATTACCCAATCCGTTCAAGCGTTATGCCTTGGGGCAAGTCTGGAGAGCGGAATCTCCCCAAAAAGGGAGGTTCCGTGAATTTTACCAGTGCGATGTTGATACAGTGGGTATTAGTTCTTCTCTGGCTGATGCGGAAACAATCGCTGCGGTGGCCGCAGCATTGAGTGATTTGGGTATTGGCGATTACTCCATCCGTATTAACAACCGGAAAATTCTAGACGGGCTTTTGGAACTCGTCGGCGTGTCCGCAAAGAGGACAGTGCCGGTTTTGCGCCTGTTGGATAAGCAAGACAAGATTTCGGAAAAAGAGGTAAAGGCCGGCTTAAAGAAGCTCGGTTTGGCTCAAAAGCAGTCGGAGAAATTGTTTGCGTTTCTGCAAATTTCCGCCACCGACGGCAAAGAGTTGGAGGACAATTTTCGCGAGGTTATTTCGGAAAACAAAAAATTATCGGAAGGATTGGGAGAGTTGGCCGACGTTTTTGACGATCTTAACCCGCTCAATGTGAAAAACGCGGTCGTTGACCTCAAACTTGCCCGCGGGTTGGATTATTACACGGGGACGGTTTGCGAATTTTCGCTTTCCGCGCTTCCCGGCTACGGCAGCATTGCCGGGGGCGGGCGCTATGATGATTTAATAGGGAGTTTTCTAAAAAAGCCGGAAGTTGTGCCGGCAGTGGGAATGTCGATTGGCGTGGATCGTTTGCTCTCCGCTTTAGTCGAAATGGAACTGCCCCCATCCAATACCCCGGCCGGGGTGGTGATTTTTAATTTGGAGACAAAACTTGAGGACCGGTATTTAAGCATTGCTGTGCAACTGCGCCGGGCCGGTATCGTTACCGATGTTTATTACCGGCCGGATAACCTGGAAAAGCAGTTTAAGTACGCAGAGAAAAAGAAAGCCCGCTATGCCGTGATCGTCGGCGCCGACGAGCAACGGCGAGGTGTCGTGAAAGTGAAAAATCTCCTCACTCGCCAGCAGGACGAGGTGTCGCCGGAACGCTTGGTGAGCGTACTGACCGAAAAGTTGGGTTCGGCATAGCGTTATGCGTCGGCGCTTTTCCCAGATTTTTCTGGTCGCTGCTTCCAGTTTTTTTGCCGGGGTTGGCTTGGGCTCGTTTATCGATCCGCGGTTGTCGCGGATCTTTTTTTACTCCTCCGTAATTTTGGGTACGGTGTTTTTTACGGTTAAGTTCAAAAACCGGTTCGCCAGCACCCTAGCACTTATGGTGGTGCTTTTCGGTTTCGGCGCATTTTATTTTAATTTTCGACAGGTCAAGATTGATCAAGCCCACATTGCGTCTTTTAACGATTCCGGAAAAATAACTTGGGAGGGTACAGTCACGGAAGAACCGGATTGGCGGGGGAATAAAGTAAATTTGACGATTGCGGCGACAAAAATGTCTGTCCCTAAAGAACAAGCAATCGTTGGCCGGGTTTTGGTAACCGTGGCTCCTTACCCGGAGTATGCTTACGGCCAAAAACTGGTGATTGTGGGTACCTTGGAAACGCCCTTTGAAGAGGAAAATTTTTCTTACAAGCGGTTTTTGGCCAAGGACCGAATTTTTTCCGTTTCGTTTTACCCGAAGATGAAAGCTTTGCCGGGGGAAGGAGGAAATTTCCTGAAAAAGCGACTTCTTAATTTTAAAGCGGCTTTTATGGAGCGCCTGAACCAAATTATTCCTGAACCGGAAAATTCGCTCGTGTTAGGATTGCTTTTAGGAGCGCGGCGGACGATTCCCTCTGACCTTCAGGAAGCTTTTAAAATTACCGGCCTTTCGCACATCGTGGCGATTTCCGGTTTCAATATTTCCATCATTACCGCGCTTCTGGGAGGTTTTGTAGTGCGCCGGTTGGGCGCAAAGGCGGCCTTTTTAAGCTCGCTTCTGTTCGTCAGCGCGTTTGTGGTTTTAACCGGGGCGCAACCTTCGGTCGTGCGCGCGGCCATTATGGGGTTGCTTGGGGTTGTGGCATTAAATCTCGGACGACGGACTCTGGCAATGAACGTTTTGGTCGTTGCCGCGCTAGTCATGGTCGCTTTAAACCCCAATCTTTTGGCGTTTGATTTGGGGTTTCAGCTGTCTTTTTTAGCGACGAGCGGGCTGGTGCTTTTGGGCGGGGTTTTGGAAAAATGGTTTGCGGCCGTGCCGAATTTTTTGGGATTGCGGACAATTCTTGCCACCACAATCGCGGCTCAAGTTTTCGTCACTCCGCTTTTGGTCTTTCACTTTGACCGCTTGTCGCTCGTTTCGCCACTGGCCAATCTGCTCGTGTTGCCCACGATTCCCCTAACCATGCTGTTTGGATTTTTAAGCGCGGTCGGCGCGTTTATTGCAATACCGCTTGGTTACCTGGCCGGTTGGCCGGCTTGGTTGCTTTTGCATTACCAAATTTTTTCCGCCGAGCAATTATCCCGTCTGCCGTTTGCCACGCTTGCGCTGGATAATCTTTCGGCGTTATGGGTGGCGAATTATTATTTGGTTTTGCTTTTGGGCCTGTTTGTGTTGCATGCAAGAGCGCGAGAGCAAAAAATCGTAAATTTTAGAAATTACGGGACTAAAATTCCGGCGTGAGCGCCCCTGTTAAAATAAAAAAGTTCTGGTGGTTTTTATTGCTCGTCTTGGCGATCTTCGTCGTGCTGACCTGGGTCGCCGTTTTTTCCGCTCCTCGGCAGAGCGAGCTTTCGGTGAACTTTTTTGACGTGGGGCAAGGCGATTCGATATTTTTCACGACCGCCGGCGGCACTCAAGTTTTGATCGATGGCGGTCCCGACACCGCTGTCTTGCGCAAATTGGGTAAGCAAATGCCCTTTTACGACCGTTCCATTGATCTTGTGGTGCTGACTCATCCGCATGCCGATCACGTTGCCGGCTTAGTGGAAGTGGTCAAGCGGTATCGCGTTAAAAATTTGGTTCTAACGCCGGGCGACTATGAATCGGCGACTTATTCGTTTTTTCTGCAAGCCGTGGAAAAAAAGAAAATCAAAGTCATTTACGCCCGCGCCGGGCAGAAACTGCATTTGGACGGCGCAACCGTGCTGGCGATCTTGCATCCGCCGCTTGAACAGTCCGGATCAAAAATAACCGACCCCAACGCCGCTTCCATCGTCGGGCGCTTGAGCTTTGGCAAGGTGGATTTTTTCTTGACCGGCGACGCGACGAAAGAAGTGGAATACCGGCTGATTGCCGCCAACGCCGCAATGCCCAGCGAGATTTTGAAGGTTGGCCACCACGGGTCCCGCGGCTCGACCAGTAAGGAATTTTTAGAGGCGTTGTCCCCTGAATACGCGGTCGTTTCTGTAGGAGCCAAAAACCGTTATGGGCACCCGCATCAAGAAACACTGGAGCTTTTGGAGAACAAACAGGTGAAATATTGGCGAACGGATCAGCATGGCGACGTCAGGATTGCTACTGACGGGGCAGGCATTTACACCGATTAAGATTTAGACACCCGCTTTACCCGAACGTTTTTTTTTGCTATGATTGATAAGAACCTATTCGAAAAATCCCTTTTGCCTGCAATTTCAGAATTTTGGCAGCTTGTCTCAATCCGCCTAAGGCGGACGGCTTAAGCTGCGGCTAAACCTCAAAATTTGTTTG
>JACQJK010000124.1 GCA_016205055.1 Candidatus Doudnabacteria bacterium | reverse complement strand
GCATACCCCGCGGCTTGCCGCGGGGATAATATAGATACAGTCCCGAGGTCGGGGTTTGATACCCCGCGCGAGGACACATTAGGAAAGGGGAGGCACCCAGCACCTTTTCTCCGCCCTCAAAACACCTTATGCTCTCTAGAAAATCATGTGTTTAATCATTGTTAAGAAGTCGGGAGTGCTGAAAAAAGGTGCTGGGGATCGTCATGCCAGAGGCAGATCCGCCTCCGGCGGAGAAGGGGAAAACCTCCGAGTTCATTCAGCGGAATCGCTCGTAGAAACTTTCCGTCATCCGTCCGATGTCCTCACCTAGAAGAATCGCGCCGAGGGTGATGACGACGGCCGGAATCAAACGGAACTTGGCTTTGTCTTCTCCCAAAATCCACCAGGCCATAAGCCCGGTGAGCACGATGTTGAAGCGCTTCAGGGTGCCTACGGAGGCGACGTGGGTTAGACGGAAAGAGGTCACGATGAACATGATGTGCAGCCCGTAGGCCAGCCCTAAAAGCATGATCAGTAGTCGTACCTTGGGGTGATAGAGCGTGTATGGCCGTTCTTCTTGCACCGGCTCTTTTTTGAGAAAGAACAGGAAGAGTAAGGTCAGCGCACTCTGGTTGAGAAAATACGCCAGCGTGACGCTTCCGTTCCTGACCACCAGGCCTTCGCACAACAGCGCCAATGTTCCTGCTGCCGCAAAGACCATCGCCCACCTGATCGCGCTGCGCCTTTTGAGAGCGATGTTCCGGTCTGCAAGGGGCAGAAAGCGGAAGCCGCGAGGTAAGCGCAGAAGCGCGAAAGGGCGCAGGTAATCAGCGAGCGACTCGGCGTCTTCCCGGCCGTGCACATAGGTCCCCAGCATGATCAGGAAGATTCCGACCAGCCCATTCCGACTGGGGAACTCGCCCAAGATTAGCCCGGTTGCCGTGATCAAACCGGGAGTCATGGCTTGGATGGGAGTTACCAGCGAGGCCTCGCCGAGTTGATAGGACTTGGCAACGGCGTAATGGATCACCACACCGATCGCCGTCTCTACCCCGAGCGCCAGCCAGTAAATTTGCGCTTGTCCTTGCGCCTGGGGGTGCAACCCCCATTCGTTCCACCACACAAAAGCGGTGGTTAAAACCAGCGCGCTGATCCCGTGTTGGCAGACCAAGAGCTCTTTGACCGTCAAGGGCGATTTCTCAAACAGCCACCGCTGACAAATGAAGATCACCGACATACAGACAATCCCGCAGGAAAGCAGTATCGCAGCGAGCATGATTCCTCCCATTCTCCCAAAGAAGAAACATGATGGCACTTTCCTCGTAAAAAGTCAAACGAATCGGTATGACCAGTCGCATTTTGGATCTGCAAAAAAAATTGCGATTTCCGCTTTTGATTAAAAAGTCGGAGAATATTTTTTACCTGACAGGCCAGTGGTTTTTGAACGGCTGGCTGCTCGTTTCCCCTCCCTCGCCTGACCTTATCAAAGGGAGGAAGGGTGAGGCGGTATTCTTGGGCGACGGACTGGAAAAGGTATATGGCATAAAATTTGACCGAATGAAAAATATTCCCCGATACGTTCGGGGTAAGAGATTGCAGATTGAACCGATTTTCACTTTTGCCGAAGGAAAGTATTTGGAAGAAAGGATACCGAGAGTAAAACTCGTTGTCGCGCAAAGCCCCGTTGATTCGGCTCGAGCAGTAAAAGATCGGGAGGAGCTTGCCATGATGCGGAAAAGTTATGGGATAACGGCGCGGGTCTGGCAGCAGGTCAAAAGAGCGCTTTTGCGCGGCAGCTGGACCGAAGCAGGGCTTGCGCAATTCATCACCCGGAGCGGGATACAGCTCGGCGCAGACGGCGTAAGTTTTGACCCCATCGTGGCGGCCGGGCCCAACGCCGCGGTTCCGCATCACCGTCCGACAAAAAAGAAATTGCGGACGGGGGAGAGCGTGATTGTCGATTTCGGTTTCAAGTATCGCGGCTACTGCAGCGATTTTACCAGAACAGTTTTTTTGCAGGCCGTCCCCAAGCGATTAGCTAATGCTTATAAGCAAGTGGAAAGCGCGTATGAAAAAGCGTTGTCCGCGGCAAGACCGGGGGAAAGTTGCGCTCGTCTTTACCGCGTCGCCCGCGCGGTGCTGGGGGCAAGGAAGCTGGATCGCTACTTTATTCATAATCTGGGACACGGCGCGGGTTTGGAAATTCACGAGCTGCCTAATCTTTCGTCACAGTCTCGCGAAGTGTTGCAGGAAGGCATGGTCTTCAGCATTGAGCCGGGGGTGTATTTTCCCAAAGTCGGTGGTGTGAGGATCGAAGATTTGATATATTTTAGCCAGGGACAAGTCCGGAAATTCATCCACGTCCCCACTCAACTTGCAGAAAATATCATTAAATAATCAAAATGCAAAATCGCGATTCTGGGCTCAATCAAGACGCCGGCGGACTTGTCAGGCCAGAGTTTGATCCCCATAGACACACTCTTGTTGATCGTGATCTAGCCGCGCGAATCATCGGGCGTTTAGAACAGATCAAAACTTCCCGCGGGCCGCAATCCGGCGAAGCGGAAAAGATGAAAGCCCTGGTTAACCTAGCCACCGATAGGGGTTTTGTGAGCAGAAAAGAACTGGAGAGTTTGAATCGGCGTTTGAGAGAGTTAGGCGCGGAAAGGTTATAGCACCTCAAGCATTAAATTATTTTTTTTGCCAACCGAAGAAAACTTGATCTCCATAGAAACGAAGTTGGAAGCAAATATCCTTAAATGAACTTTTTAAAAATATGGGATTTGGGCCAGAAAATTTAAATCCTCCTGGTTCGGAAGGTCACAGAATTTTCGCGCAGCTAAAAAATTTGATGGTCACTTTGGATCAGGCCTTGCTAAATTCTATGGGTCGTATCACGCAAGATCATTGGGGGCAGGTTCAATCAGTGTCCGACGAGGTTGCCGAACTATTGGCTCAGTTAGAAAGCAAAGAAGTATCGCCAGAAACGGCAGCAAGTCGTCTTGGTGAGCTCGAGCGACGAGCTCAAGAGGCGCTTGATTCATTAAGTTAAAAGCCGGTTGCCCCAAAAAACCTTAGAATTTGAATTTACCCCCATGTAGTTCCGCATTAACTATCATGAAATACAGCAAAAAAGTTTTGGCTAACGGGTTGACGATAATTGAAGTTCCCTCTAACGACGCCGAATCGGTGGTAGTCGATTTTTTTGTGAAAGCCGGTTCGCGCAGCGAGAACGCGAGCGAAAACGGGTTATCGCATTTTTTGGAACACTTTTTGTTTAAAGGCACAAAACAATATCCCACCGCTCTGGCCATTTCCGAGCAGGTGGATGCTATTGGCGGCGAAATGAACGCCAACACCGGCAAAGAGCATACGCAATATTTTATCAAGGCGGCAAGTAAGCACCTTGCTTTGATTTTCGAGATCCTAACCGACATGATCAAAAATCCTCTGCTTGATCCTGCGGAACTTGCGCGCGAGAAGGGCGTGATCGTGGAAGAGATAAATATGTACAAGGACACTCCCACCGCCGAGATTGAGAATGTTCTGGAAGGAGAGATGTGGCCGGACGAGCCGTTGGGAAGAGACATTGCCGGAGAAAAGAAAACTGTGACAAAATTCACCCGGCCAATGTTTGCCGATTATATTCAACGGTTTTACCAGACCCCGAACATTCTCTTGGGCATTTCGGGAAAATATAACTCGGAAATTTTTCACCGGCTGGTCGGCAAGCACTGGGTGGCGGTGCCGCAACGAAATTTCGGCTCCTGGCATAAGGCCAAAGACCGCCAGAGAAAACCGCGCTTTAAGCTTCAATATAAAAAAACTGAACAAGCCCACCTGACTCTGGGATTTAAAGCATTGCCTTACACCGATCCAAGGAATTACGCTTTGTCGGTCCTGGCCGCGGTCTTGGGCGGAGGAATGAGTTCCCGCCTGTTTATCGAGGTCAGAGAACGGCGCGGTTTGGCCTATTACGTGCGGGCGGGGTCTTCCAACTATCAAGACACGGGGGTTTTTACCGTCGGGTCCGGAGTCAAGGTTGCAAAAATTCACGCGGCGCTAAGAGTGATTGTTTCTGAATTAAAGAAAATGAAGCAAGTAGCAGTCACGGGGCGAGAACTGCACAAAGCCCAAGAATACATTAAAGGAAAAACCACGCTTGCTTTGGAAGACAATCAGGTTCGCCTGGATTGGTTTTTAGAGCACGCGGCTTTTCACCATAAGATCATTACTCCCAAAGAGGCCTTTGGGCAAATCAACCGCGTAACGCCCGGCCAAGTCAGGAAGCTGGCGCGGGAAATTTTTGTTCCGAAAAATTTAACCTTGGCCGTAATCGGGCCGTATCGCGGTGGGCGGCGAGATTTCCATTCCCACCTGTCTGTATGAAGTTCCGACTCGACCGGCAGGCGTGGGTCTTCATCATCATTCTGCTCGCGGCCGGTTTTTTGCGTCTGGCTAACCTTGGCGAAATTGGGCTGCAAAGCGACCCGGCGCATTACGCCATGCGGGCGCTGGGGTGGTTTGATTTTTTAGCCGGAGAAGGACAAACCTCACCCGTAGTTTGGCTCAATAAGATTCCTTGGTGGGGCAATCTTTCTTTTCACGACCATCCGCCGTTGGCGTTTGCCGCGATGTTTTTGTCTTTGAACATCTTTGCCGATACAGATTTTTTTGCTCTCCTTCCTTCTCTGCTTGCATCGTTGGGCACGGTGATAATGTTATTCGTGATTTTTTCCCGCTTGAACCGGCCGACGGAAGGAATTTTCGCTTCGGGACTGTTCGCAATCAGTTCTTACGCCGTCTGGACTGCGCGGTCGGGCTATATTGAGTCGCTGGAAATATTCTTTATAACGGCGTGCGTGGGCGCTTTTTTGTTATATCTGGACGGTCGCCAAAGATATTTCATTTACGCGTTCGGCCTGGCGGCTTTGGCCCTATTGACTAAATACACCGCAGTTTTTTTAATCCCCGCCATACTTATCTTTTTACTTTTTAGCCGCCGTCAGGTTTTTTTAACGAAAAAATTTTGGCTGGGCGTCATGGTTTTCGTCATCGTGCTGGCCCCGGTCGTCGTCTATAATTTTTACACTTTCAAGACCACCGGACATTTTGACGCCGCCCTGACTTCTTTGTTAGGGCTCAAAACTCAAGATTTTTCAGTCTTGGAAGGCAGAGGAGTTGGTTGGAATTTTTTAACCGGGCTCCGTGACGTGGCCGTGGTTGTTTCCCGGAATATCTCTTTTCCATTTTTAGCGCTTTTCTCCTTCGCAACCTTGGGGGTTTTGTGGCGTTTGGTTCGGAGGCGGCTTGAGCCGGGTCTTGGGTTTGTTTTTCTGGTTTTGTGTTGGGCAATAGTTATGTTCGTATTCCTCGGCGGCGGAGCGGACCGCTATCTGCCCGTGCTTCTGCCGGCGCTTGTAATTTTAACAGCGTTTGAGGTGGTGCAGTGGTGGCGGTTTTTCTCGTCTCGGCCGCTTTTAAGAAAAAGTTTTACGATCGTTCTTGTCTTGGCGGCGTGTTTTGAGTTGTTCTACGCGGTCAACACTAACGTGGTTCGCCGACCTGTCGGAAAGGAAAATTTAACTTATTCTTCCCAGCGTTTTTACGTCAAGGGCTTTGTTGAACTGGATCGGTACTTGCGCAAAAATGCCGCGGGAGTTTTGGGAGAGAGAAGACGTTTGACCGAATTCAATAAAGCAGCCGTAAAATACCCGGTCGCCGGTCGCCAGGTCGTGCTGATCGACGAGCGGCTGGACTGGTTTTCGCGGACCTGGTACTTTGACCGTTATTTTTATTACTACAACCAGCCGTATATTTATTTTCGGGATTTGCTGGAAGCGATTCCCGAGGGGAACACGGATATCTATTCGTTTTTGCGCGACGCCGGGGCGACCGGGGTGTGGCTGGTTTTGGGAAAAGGCGGGAACCTCAATTTACAGTTTGAAAGTTATAATTCTCTTATCCGGGACCTGGAAAAGGGTATTATGGACTTAAACATCACGCCGGCGAAAGACATTCATGATTACCGCGACGAGTTGGTGGTTCGAGTTTATCACTTAACGTTCAAGCAAAGGCATGCTCCGGGATTATAAAAAGATTTTTTGGACCGTTTTTTTCTTGATCCTGTTGATTCGGGTCTGGGGGTTGCCTGGGGCAGAATTGCGCCATGACGCTGCGTTGAATTCTATGCGGGCGGTGGGATGGCTGGATTTTTTGGTGGGCCAAGGACAGACTACTCCTCTGGTTTGGTTTGGCGAGGTTCCCTGGTGGGCCAATCTTTCTTTTCACGACCATCCCCCGTTGTCATTTTTGCTCCAGCACGTTTCTTTTCGCATCTTCGGAGACCGGACCTTCGTGGCTTTTTTACCCTTCGTTATAGCCGGGGTGCTGGGCGGCTATGTGCTTTACCGGCTGCTGACCAGGGCCGCGGGAAAGGCAGAAGCGCTTTTGGGCATGGCGCTGTTCGGCTTTTCTTCCTACTTGCTTTGGGCCCAGCGCGCCGGTTACCTTGAGGGCTTAAGCATACTGTTCATTGTGGCGGCCACTTGGTGGATTTGGCGCTACGCCCAGGACCGCAACGGCAAGTTTCTTTACTTTTGGTCGCTGGTAGTGGCTGCTGCCTTGCTAACCAAGTACACGGCTATTTTTTTGTTGCCGGCGGCGTGGGTGTTTTTGTTTTTTTACGCGCGCACGGCGTTTTCCACCCGGCAGTTTTGGTTAGCGCATTTGCTCATTTTGCTCTTGCTTAGTCCCGTTATTTTTTACAATTACCAAGTGTTTGCGGCGCGCGGGCATTTTGACGCCGCCTTCTCGTCTATGGTGGGGATGAGTCCCGAAGATTTCTCCACTTTGTCCTACCGCAGTCTGAACACCAATTTTCTCGGCAACTTGTCTTCGATTTGGTCGGCCGTAAAAAACAATACTTCGCTTCCTCTGCTGGTAGGTTACATCTTCGCCCTCGGGCTGGTTATCGGGGAAGGCATTGTTTACAGACGGGGTACGGCGCTCAATACTTTGGCGCTGCTCAACTTGATTTTCGTTGTTGCGATGTTCTCCTTTTCCGGCGCCGCCGACAGGTTCGTCGTCATTTTAGTTCCGTTTTTGATAATTCTTTTGTTCGGGGCTTTCCTGCGCGCCAAGAATATTTTCCCCTCCGTGGTGTCCGGCAAAGTCATGTTGAGCGGCGTTGCAGTTTTGCTGCTTTTCGAACTGGCTTTTTCCATCAATACTAATTTGCTGGCTTCGCCGTTAGGAAGCCCG
The DNA here is from genome assembly GCA_016205055.1 of Candidatus Doudnabacteria bacterium. GTDB lineage: Bacteria > Patescibacteriota > Doudnabacteria > UBA920 > 2-01-FULL-50-11 > JACQJK01. Next base: position 5,967 of record JACQJK010000124.1, on the reverse strand, counting down.
CCTCATACTTATTCTCCCGCCCGGTTTGCGTCTGCCGGATACGAAACGCTCGACCGGTTTTTTCGTCAACAGGTTTTTGCTGAACTTCCAAGTCCAAGAAGAATTTCCCGGCTGACCAAAGACGTTCTTTATCACGATCTTCGAGGCAAAGAAGCAATAATTTTTGATGAACGAGCGGACTGGTTTTCCCGAGTTTGGTACGTGGATCGTTACAAATATTATTACAGCTTGCCTTTCGTTTATCTGACCGATATTTCGGAAGCGGTCGAGGAGAAAGGCCAAGTTGATCCTTTTGACTACCTGCGCGCGGCGGGAGTGCGCGGTTTTTGGGTCGTGGTCGCAGACGGGGACAATCGGCAAATCGGAAAATCTCCGGAGTTCGATCAATTTTTCGCCGTGCTCTCCGCAAACTTGGAAGAGAATGGTATAATGCCGGTAAAGAAAATTACCGGGCCGGCAGGCCAGAGCTTGTTTAAGGTTTATCATTTTCAATGAACTACCTCGCCTCTCGACTTCGCTGGAGGCGGGGTATCAACAGCCGAGCAGAAAAAAAAGAAATGATCATCATTCCGGCTTACAATGAAAAAGAAAATGTCGCGATCTTGGTGAAAAAAATCAGAAACACCCTAGGAGATATAGGGATTTTATTTGTTGAAGACAATTCTCCCGACGGCACCGGAGCGGAAATCAAAAAAATTCAATCCTCTGATCCCAACGTTTACTTGCTTGAGCGCGCAGCAAAGTCCGGGTTTGGGTCTGCTTACCGCCAGGCGTTCGCTTGGGTGATGAAGAACACGGCAACCCAGTTCGTTGTGACCATGGACGCGGATCTGTCTCATCCGCCAGAAGCGCTTCCGGAACTGATCGGACGACTGGCTCGTTATCCGGTGGTGATCGGCTCGCGGTACGCGCCGGGAGGAAAAATTGAGAATTGGGGATTATTCCGGCAGCTGTTGAGCCGGTTTGGAAATATTTATGCACGCCTATTGACCGGCATTCCGGTCGCTGACTTGACCAGCGGGTTTTTGGCCTTCCGCATAGATTGGCTGAAACGCCTTAATCTGACCAGTTCCAAATCCGAGGGTTATGCTTTTTTAATTGAGCTGAAATATCTTTTCCGGCAAGCGGCCGCCCAGTTTTACGAATACCCGATTACGTTTGTGGAACGTCGGGAAGGAAAGTCGAAATTTTCCCTCGGCATCGTGGCCGAAGGGGTGATTTATCCTTTAAAAGTATTGTGGCGCAGATTATCAAGATGAAGATCAGCATGCGACGCGCATACGCTGGAGCGGTATTTTTAGCAACTTTTTTAGCGTATTTTTTTACCGCCGCGCGAACGGTTTTTCTCGGCGACGCGGGAGAGTTTATCACCGCCGGGGTAACCGGCGGCATTCCTCACCCTTCCGGTTACCCCCTTTATTCGCTCGTGGCCTGGCTGTTTTCTTTTTTCCCCATTTCCACCGTGGCTTTGAGGGTAGGACTGGTTTCTGTTTTGGCGGCCAGCGCCGGCCTGGCGATTTTCTATCTTGTGCTGGTTTGGCTGATGAATTGCTACCGGCGAAAGTTTCCGGAACTTTTCCGCTCCGAGTCCGCCTTAATGCTGGTGAGTTTCCTGGTTTGTCTCATGCTGGCGTTTTCCGGAATTTTTTGGTCACAGGCGATCATTGCCGAAGTTTACGGCTTGAACTTTTTTTTCTTGGTTTTGTTGTTGTGGTTGCTGATCCGTTTATGGGAAACTCGGCAAATCAAGTTTTTGTTCTGGGGAGCGTTCTTCTTCGGTCTGGGTTTAGGCAATCATCAAATGTTATTGCTGTTTTTACCGGTGTTTGTCGCGGGAGCATGGGCGGTTCCGGTCGTAAAATCCAGTAGAGATGGAGCCCCACGGCTAACCTCCTTCGTCCGCCCAGGCGGACTGCGGACGGTCAAGAAGCCGTGGGGCTCCATACCCGCCTTTGTCCGTCCGCCTAAGGCGGACGGAACTGCGGCGGGTTTATCCGCTTCGTCTTTGAGCGCGCCTGCCTGGCGGCAGGCAGGGAATCCGCCGAAGCCAGACGATGTTTTACCGATCCGTGCCTCACCCGTACCGCCCTTCGTCCCTCGTCAAGACGAGGGACTTCGGGCGGAGGCGGATAAATTTTTGACACCTTCCCTGTTTTTGCTCGGTCTTGCGGTGTATGTTTATCTGCCCTTGCGCTCATACTTTGGGTCTTTGCTTGATTCGGGGGAAACCAGCAAAGGAATTTTAGAATTCTTGGTTCATGTTTCTCGCGCCTCGTACGGTGATTTCGGCATCGGGGCGATATGGCCAGATAAACTGTACTTTTTCTGGTCTTTTGTCGTAGATGTTTATCATCAGTTTGGTGTATTGACTTTATGGGCGATTTTGGGATTTCTCGTCTTGATTAGAGTTGATAAGAAATTCTTTTTAATGACTGTTTGGATTTTTTTTGCAAACTCCTTAGGGATAATTCTGTTACGGAACCTAGTTTTCACTCCCGAGGCGGCGGAATTTTATAGTTATTATTACCTGCCGGCCTATGCGATGGCTGCCTTTTGGATTGCCCTGGGAATTTTGGAAATTTACCGGCTGTTTACCCAGTTTATGCCGGCAATGCGAAAAGTTTTAGCCGGAGGCGCGGCACTTATTGTTTTGTTTGTTGTACAGGTTTTTTTTACCAACTTACCTCAAAATTCCTTGGCCAAATTTCAATTCATTGAAAACCACTCTGGCGCGTTGCTTTCTGGACTTGCTCCGAATGCCGTGTTGATTTTTTCACACGAGGGTCCGGGCGCTGACACTCTGTTGTTTTCCCTCGTCTTTCAGCAGTTCGTGCACAGTTTGCGGCCGGACGTAATTTTTGTGGCTTATCCGGATCAGACTCCGCGAATAGACAGAAAAGCCCTGGCCGAGGTTTATACGGGCAAAAAGGATTTAAAGGAGATCCGGCGGGCGTTGGTCGAATTCGCGCTGGCGCACCCAGACTTTGCAGGCCGGCCAATTTATACTACGTTTATGGTGGAAGGTTTAAACTTCGATAAGGATTGGCAAAGCCGCTCCAACGGCTTGGCGTATTTACTCACTTCAGGAGAAAAAGAAAATGATTTAGTCGCCAAAGAAGGGTTGGGGCAAGGAATTTTAACTAACATGGATCGCGAGATTTTAGCCAATAATTATTTCGGTGCGGATTTTTTAGCGCAATATTATTATGCGCAAGCGGCTTTCTGGGCCGCGCGCGGGGACGAGCAGCGATCGCAACAGTTTTTTAGGGCAGCGGCGCAAGTTGATCATGAACCGTTAGGGGTGGACAGCGTTGCCTACCAGCTATTGCGCGATAGGGAATTAGCCAAAGCGCACAATTTGTGATATGAAAATCGGCTGTCACGTTTCCAAAGCACTCCTTATTGCTCTCCCCTGGCGAGGGGAGATGTCCGCCAGAGGCGGACAGAGGGGTCAAATCGCTTTAGTAAACTGTTTAGTCTTTATTCCTGGGGTATGAAAATCGGCTGTCACGTTTCTATCGCCGGCGGGGTGCAGAACGCTCCTGCCAATGCCGCAAAATTAGGTGGCGAGGTTTTCCAGATGTTCACCCGCTCGCCGCGCGGCGGACCGGCGTTAAAGCTGTCGGACGAGGTTGTAGATCAGTTTTTTTTGGAAGTCAAAAAATACAAATTTTCAGAATATGTGGTGCACACGCCGTACTATATTAACTTCGGCTCCAAAAACAATCGGATCTTTTACGGTTCCGTATCGGTGGTTCGGGAAGAGCTGGAGCGGGCAAGTTTACTGGGTGCGGCGTATGTGATGACTCATTTGGGCAGTTATAAGGACTTGGGACGGGAAAAGGGCTTTGCACAGTTAATAAAAGGACTGAATAAAGTACTGGATGGCTACAAGGGGAGTGCCCGCCTGCTGGTGGAGATTTCCGCAGGCGCCGGGGAACTCATGGGAGGGACCTTTGAGGAAATTAAAAAAATTATTGTCCACCCCAAGTTCAAAAGCCGCCGCATTGGAGTTTGTTTTGACACGGCTCACGCCTTTGCTTCAGGATACGATTTAAGAGAGGCGCCGGCGGTAAAAAAAACTTTTGCGGCGTTTGATAAAATCGTGGGATTGAAAAATCTAAAAGTGATTCACGCCAACGATTCCAAAATTGACCTGGGAGGCAAACGCGACCGACACGATCATATTGGCGCCGGTAAAATTGGCCGAGCGGGTTTCGGCGCCATTCTTCATCATGCGCAACTGGCGGGGGTGAATATGTATCTGGAAACGGAACACGATTTGGTTGAACAGGATATAAAAATTTTGAAGAATTTGAGATTTACGCGATGATCAGCCTGCCGGAAGCCAAACGGACGCTGTTGAAATTATTGCCGCAAGCCGGCGGGATTTTACTGCGCTATTTTGGCCGGCGCGGTTTGAGCGCGCGCTCGAAAGGCGGCGTGGACTTCGTCACCGTGGCCGATCTCGCCGTTGAACGCTTCTTGATAGCATGGTTGAAGAAAAGTTTTCCGGATTCGGCTTTTTTAGCGGAGGAAACCGCGCCAAAAAATTTTAAAAGACTGGAAAAAAAGCAAGACCTGTGGATTATTGACCCGCTGGATGGAACAGCGAGCTTTTCCCGCCATCATCCCGATTTTGCCGTAAGTGTGGCTCTCGCGGGTCGGGGAGAGGTCCGCTGCGGCGCAATTTATTTGCCGTTTTTCCGCAAGTTATATTGGGCTTCCAAAGCCGAAACCAGCGCCAGCGTTAACGGCCGGCGCTTGTCCGTTGCCAAGACCGCTTCTCTGGCCACTTCCTTTTTGGCAACTGGCTGGCCCTGGGAATTGCCGCTGCGGGCTACCACCGCGGCCTGGCAGCGCAACTTGGCTTTAAAGGTTCGGGCATTGCACATTTTCGGCAGCTCGGTCGCCGATTTGGCGGCAGTGGCCGAAGGCCGTCTGGACGGATATTTCCATTGCAGTTTAAAGCCGTGGGACACTGCCGCCGCAGCTTTGATGATCGAGAAAGCCGGGGGGAGAGTGACAGACGTTCACGGCCAGCCCCGGAGGATTTTTGAGCCGACGATTTTGGCCAGCAACGGACGACTCCACAATAAGATTTTGAAATTTTTGAAGTAAATGGACATCTCCCGTAATTACTCTTTTGCGGATCTTTACCGCGCGGCATTTGACAAAGAACCTTCCAAAAAAGAACTTTTGGATTTGTTTTCCTCGCCGCGAGAACAAATTAACGCGACCGTGAAAACCTGGGCAGGCCGAGCCGGTTGGCAGACCGAAGAACGGGTCGGGGTTGACGGGCAAAATTATTTGGCATTTTTTCCAAAGTACAACTACCCAGCCCGACGACGAGGCGCAAGCAAAGGATAAATAAAAAAAGACCGCTTACAAAGTGTCGCGGTCAAAGAGCCAAGCTTCTATTGCTGGAATCTCGTAGTGTAGGCCCGACGCCATTTCCATCTCTTTTGGGCTCAAACGAGTCGCTTGCAGCGTTGGGCGTTCAGACAGCGTTGCCGCCTCGATGAGGCAGGGGACTTGGCTGGGTGCTAATGGGCCGGCGAAGGCGAGCACCAACCGTTGTTCCTGCGTGGTTTGTTCGAAGTGTCGGGAGAAGTCGTTGCCGCCGGCGTTCAGGAACAAGATTTCTTGCTCTTGCGGCTGGTCTTGCCGTCCGCATCTGGCTACGGTGTGGACTCTCGCGAAAAACCACGGGCTTTGCGGGTCGCGACGCACTTTGATCATCTCACCCGGGTCAAGCGACAGAAGAAAGCGAAGGGTTTCCGATTCCATTTGTATCTCCTTTGCGGTTGCGATTATATATACTAATCCGGCTTCCCGAATTTGTCCAGTTCGTTACTTTTTCTTAGAACCTATTTTAAAAATCCTTCTTGGCTGTCGTGCCAAAGGCAGATCCCCGCCTGACGAACGGGCAGGCGCCTCCGGCGGACAATTCCAGAAATTCGGCTG
>JACQJK010000120.1 GCA_016205055.1 Candidatus Doudnabacteria bacterium | reverse complement strand
TGTTAATACTAAGTATTAACTATACTAGTTATGAGAAAAACCAACTTGGTGACCATTTCCCTGCCAGGAGCCCTTCAAGCAGAATCCGAGAAACTGGCAAAAAAACAGCATATGACCCGGTCGGAGCTCCTTCGCACTGCACTGCGCCGCTATATTGAGGAGATTGAATTGGAAGAGGCGTTGAGAGTAGCTGAAACCGAGCTCAAGGCAGGCAAGCTAAAGTTGCTGCCTCGTGGAGGGTTAGTTAAGTTGATGAGTAGAAAATGATTAAAATTTTCTACTCATCGCACTTTACCCGATCCCTTAAAAAATTACCGACATCAGTAAGGCAAGAAGCAGACAGGGGTGAGAGGCAATTTCGAGAGGATCCTTTCACCCCTGCGCTTAAAACTCATAAGCTTAAAGGTCGACACAGTGAACTTTGGTCTTTTTCAATCACGTATCAACATAGAATAGTGTTCCGTTTTTTGGACAATCACGCAGTTCTTTTTATCCGCCTCCGCCCGAAGACCCTCGTCTTGACGAGGGATGAAGGGCGGCACGAGTGAGGCCCGGTGGATTGCCCGTCATCAAGCTTCGGCGGATTCCGCGTGACATTCGAGGCGGATAAACCCGCCGTAGCTTCTGGCGAAGGCGGGTATGGAGGGTACCATGGCTTTAGCCATGGAGCTCCATTTGATGTTGGCGATCATTCGATTTACCAATAATTGTAATGAAACCAGCAAACCTCAAAACTAAAGTTTTCCTCGACTCTGGTGATCCGGAAGAAACCAAGGAAGCGATCAAGCTCCTCGGTTTTCTTGATGGGCAGACGACCAATCCAACGCTCATTGCCAAAAATCCTGATGCGGCGGCAAGACTTGCGCGCGGGGAGAAATTTTCTGAACGGGAAATTCTGGATTTTTACCGCCAGACAGTGCAGGAAATTTCAGGACTGATTCCAGAGGGATCGGTGTCGATCGAGGTGTATGCTGATGAGTTGACTACTGCAGATGCAATGCTAAAGCAAGCGCGTGAGTTCTACGCATGGATTCCCCCTCGCCCTTTTTCCCTCTCCCCCAAAGGGGGCGAGGGGGGAGGCGGGGCTCACATCAAGTTTCCGACCAGCGAGGAGGGATTGAAAGCGGCGGAGCAGGCAGTCAAAGAGGGAATGAGAGTAAATATGACTTTGTGTTTTTCGCAGGAGCAGGCCGCGGCCGTGCACGCGGCTACGCGGGGAGCGAAAAAAGGGCAAGTGTTTGTCTCGCCCTTCATAGGCCGGCTTGATGATCGCGGGGAAAACGGCATGGATTTGGTAAAGAACATTATTCGAATGTATTCTACCCCCTCTCCCACCTCCCCTAACCCCTCCTCCACCTCCGTCAAGACTTCGGCGGACAGGTCGGGCAGGAGGGGAATTGAAGGCGCAGGGGAAAAAGAGATTTCCCTCCCCCTTGTGGGGAGGGTTAGGGAGGGGGTAGTTCATAAAAGTCACGTCGAGGTTTTGACCGCAAGCGTGAGGAGCGCGGAGCATATTTTGGAAGCATTGCGGTTGGGATCGGATATTATTACCATGCCGTTTAAGGTGTTGAAGGAATGGGCTTCAGCTCAAAATCCCAAATCCCAATTTTCCCCCCACCTTTCCTCCCCCGCGAGGGGGGAGGAAATGAAGGAGGGGATGTTAAAACCAATTCCATATATGCAACTGGATTTGAATAAACCCTGGGAGTCTTTTGATCTTAAGCACCCACTTACAGACGCTGGGATTGAGAAATTTTCGGCCGACTGGAATTCGTTAATACAATAATGGTTTGAGAAGGGTTTTAATCTCGCGTTTAAGTTTGTGGCGAAATTGGTGGAGTGATAGAATGAGATAAAACATATGATGCGTGACGCAATACTCAATTTCCCTAAGCAGTTTCGGTATCAACCGAAGCTCGAAGGCGGGAAGGTGAAAAAATTCAAAAGATTCGTGGTGGCCGGGATGGGCGGTTCGCCGCTTCCCGGGCTGCTTTTGAAAACTTTGAAACCCGTTCTTCCCGTCATCATTTGGCGCAATTACGGTCTGCCGGAACTGCCGGAAAAAGATTGGAAAAAAACACTTGTGGTGGCGATTTCCTATTCCGGCAACACTGAAGAAGCAATCGACGCTTTGGAAACCGCGATCCAAAGGAACCTGCCAGTTGTGGCAGTGGCAATCGGCGGGAAATTATTGGAGCTGGCCAAAGCCCGACAAATTCCATATGTGCAACTGCCTGACACGGGCATTCAGCCGCGTTCGGCTTTGGGATTTATGTTGCGCGCGCTTTTGAAAGTCACAAAAGAAAACGAATTGTTCAAGCAAACTAAGGAGCTGGCGCAAATTCTGAAACCCTTAGAGCTTGAACCGCAAGGCAAAGATTTGGCCGAGAAGTTGCGCGGCAAAGTGCCGGTGATTTATTCCTCGGACAGAAATTTATCCGTTGCATACAACTGGAAAATTAAATTTAATGAAACGGGCAAAATCCCGGCATTTTACAATATTCTCCCCGAGTTAAATCATAACGAGATCAACGGTTTCGATGTTCACCCCGTTAGAAGTAAGTCGTCAGAGGCGACTGCCGTGTCGCCAACGGCGGAGCGGACTTCTAACGCGGTCAAAGACTCAAGTCGGCCACCGTGGGAGGACTTCCATTTTATTTTCCTCCAAGATTCCCAAGACCATCCCCGCATTATTAAAAGGATGGAAGTTACCGCGCAAATCTACCGCGAGCGGGGGCTGCCGGTGGAAAGTATCGAACTTGCCGGCGAAAATCAGATGCAAAGGATTTTTTCTTCCTTGCTTGTTGCCGACTGGACGGCTTTCCATACGGCCGAGATATACGGCCTGGAATCCGAACAAGTACCGGTGGTGGAGGAATTGAAGAAATTAATCAAATAAATTTGTGGGTGAAGACGAGGGTTCTCCGAATCCCAAGGAATTACTTTTGCAGGCGGCAGAAGCAAAAAGGTATAAGAATACCCTCGATCTGCACGGTTTGGATGTTGAAGCAGCCGGAGTCCGTATAGATCAATACTTATACGGGCAATTCACCGCCGGGCAAAGATTTTGCCGGATAATGCACGGCAAGGGCACGGGCAAGTTGCGGCAATCAACGCTTGATTTATTGGCCGGTCACCCGCTAGTCGAAGCGTTTCGCTCGTCAACGCGGCCGGAGGAACAAGGCGCTGTGATTTATGTAGTTTTACAAGAAAACGTATCCGAACATTAAAACTTAAGTAATGTTTGCAGTAATAGATGTTGGAGCGTCTAAAAGCAGAATCGCCTTTTGCCGAAACTTGCGGAATTTAGGACAAGTGGAAGTTTTTTCCACCCAAGCCGATTTTTCCGGCCAGATGTCAATGCTGCGCAAGCGCCTGCATAAGATGCAAAACAAAGGAAGTTTGCGAGCCGTCGCTTGTGGGGTAGCCGGAACCTTGGATGCGAAAAAAAATCGAATCGTCAATACCGGGCATTTACCCCGATGGCACGGTAAATATTTAGGCGACGCTCTGCGAAAGGTCTTTCGCGCGCCGGTGTTTTTGGAAAACGATACTGCCTTGGCGGGTTTGGGCGAGGCCCGGCGGGGAGCGGGAAGAAGGTATGCTGTTGTCGCCTATGTGACCGTGAGCACGGGTGTGAACGGGGTCAGGATCGTTGACGGTAAGATTGATCGAAATGTTTCCGGATTTGGGATCGGTCACCAAATTATTTCGGTAATAAATCAAAAGCCCCAGACGCTCGAACACTTTATCGCGGGCGCTGAACTTAGGGCGCGTTTTGGGAAAGCCCCGGAAAAAATAGCGTCGAAGTCGGTTTGGAAAGACGTGGAAAGATATTTAGGATACGGTCTGGTGAACGTTTTGCGGTTTTGGTCGCCCGGCGTGTTGGTCGTGGGGGGCGGGATTATCGCAGGGGAAAAAATCAATCTTTCAAATGTAAAAAGAATCGCAGTCGCATATGCCAGACATTACGCAGAGTCCTGTCCGTTTTTGAAGGCGCAATTAGGAGATTACGGCGGTCTGTATGGAGGTTTGGAGTTTCTAAGCCGGATGGGTTAAATAGAGTACATGAGGGTAGTCGCGGTAAAAGTAAAACGGCAGATAGTGCCCGGCGACGATCTTTTTGGCGTTTTGTCCCAAATAAGATCCCTGAAGGAAGGATCAATTGTCGCGATCAGTTCCAAAGTCGTGAGTATTTGCGAAAATCGGGTTTTCAAAAAATCCTCGGTGAAATCGCGCGACGGACTAATTATCAAAGAGGCAGACAGATATTTGCCCAGGAAGCTGGTCCCCAAAATGCGCGCGCTTTTGACGATTAAAAACCACGCCTTGCTGCCCTCGGCGGGTGTTGATGAGTTTGACGGGCTTTACGTGCTTTGGCCCAAAGACCCCGGGCGAACCGCGAAAAAAATTTATTCGATTTTGAAAAAAAGACACCACCTGGCTAAACTCGGCGTAATCATTTGCGACAGCCGTTCGACTCCTTTGCGCCGCGGATCTACCGGTTTTTCCGTAGGGTACTTTGGTTTTTCCCCATTGAAGTTTTATCGTGGAAAAAAGGCCTTGTCCGGCCGGATAATGAGGATGCGGGTAGCCAATGTGGTTGACGCTCTGGCTGCCGCGGCGGTTTTGGTCATGGGCGAAGGAGGAGAGCGTACGCCGATTGCGGTTATCGAAGGTGTAAGCGAAATAGAGTTTTTAAACAGTTTTTATCAACCAAAAGACCCAGACGAGCGGTTTGAAGTTGATCCCGGGCGCGATATTTTTTCTCCATTGTTTTCCGGCTTGCCCTGGCAGAATAAAAAATCGTCACGCTAAGCGGACGATTTTTGCATTTCAAGCCGCGACGGCTAGACGTTTATCTTGTGTCTTGATACACTTGCTGCAAGCGCGAATTCGTCGCCCGGCAAGTTTTGTCCACTGCAAATTAATTTGCAGTTTTCTGATGGTCGCTTGATTGGAATGGCTGCGCGAGAAAGAGCGTTTATATCCTCGTCCGCAAATTTCACATGCCCGCATATTGTTGAAGTTAGAACTTTAAGTTTAGAAGTCTGGATTGGTTCTTTGACAGTTTAGCGCGGATGGACATCCGCGTCAAGGGTGGTATTCGTGATTGCGAATGGTGAATTAAGAATTATTAATTTTGCCATCTTAATTCTTGATTCTTGATTCGTAATTTGTGTCTTTTTATGGGCCTAGAAGTCGCATTGATTTCCATAATTATCCTGATTTTTTCCGTAGTCGTGCACGAGGTTTCTCATGGATTGGTGGCGGAAAAGTTCGGTGATCCCACGGCCAGGGAGGCCGGCCGACTGACTTTAAATCCCTTGCCGCATATTGACCCGTTTGGCTCGATCATATTGCCGGCAATGCTGATTTTGCTGCAATCTCCGGTGATTTTCGGTTCGGCCAAACCCGTGCCGGTTA
>JACQJK010000125.1 GCA_016205055.1 Candidatus Doudnabacteria bacterium | reverse complement strand
TTAGAACCTATTTTAAAAATCCTTCTTGGCTGCAATTCCAGAAATTCGGCTGCAAACCCCTTCTCGGAATTCGGCGTAATTAAGCCATTACACCTCATCCCTGCGGCGGGATTTTCGCTCGTCCGCCACAGGCGGATCGCCTAAAAATTGTTTTTAAAATAGGTTCTGAGTAATTTTGACACCTTTGTTGCGGAACTGGTACAATCAAAACACGACGGTAAGGTGAGAAAGGAGTTATGAACAAGCCAAATTATTTTCTAGTCGTTACGGTTGCCTCCATTTTTCTGGTCATCGCCATACTCTGGCTGTTTATTCTTTTGCCCGGCCAAACTCGGTAATTTATCCCGCACCCCCGGATGGCCCGTGCCTTGGTGAGTGGCTGAACGGTTTTTAAAACACAACGCGAAGTGTCTCAATGCCGTGGGGATAAGGAGGTCATCTAAAAACTCGCTTTTAAGACGAAATTTCAGATTTGCGAGCGAAAATGCTGAATTAGATGACCTCAAGGTTAGTGTGTTGCGAGGGTTGATGGCGGTTGGACAGACTTGTTTCGTTATAATTTATTTTTTGGGTTAACATTAATTTTCATCGCCGACTATGGAACAAAACAATGTTCTCAAGCCCAACAGGAATTTTTATATCATGGCAGGCAAAATTTCTGGCTGGGCTTCCGCCGCCGCGTTTACTCTGGCGTTCATAAATAAAATCGCGGTTCGCGAATGGCTGTTTACTCCTTCGGACCTGCTGCAAGCCGCATTGTATTTGGTGCTATTCGCCATTTTCGCCTCTATGGCGGCGATCAGCGCGAATTAGACCAGAACCGTTTTAAGATACTCTTTTCCGCTGACTGATGATGCGCGCGGTTTTGTGTATAAAGCAGTGGCACTTTTTGGATGCAAAGAAAAACCATTATAATCATTTCTCTGGCTGCAGCAACGATCATTATCGCGGGGTTGCTGCTGTTTTTTTCTGACCAAGAAGACAAAGCCGGTTCTGTTAAAACAGAATCGGAGCGAACTGTTTCCGTTGATGAGGTTGTTTCCGAGGACGCTCACTTTAAAGGTCAAGCAGGAGCGCCAATCGTGATTGTGGAATTTTCTGACTTTCAATGCCCGGCCTGTCGGCTCGAATATCCCGAGTTGAAAAAGTTGCTTGCGGCTAATCCGCAGCTTATTCAGCTCTATTATCGGCATCTCCCTCTGCCCCAGCATAATCGTGCAAAACCCGCCGCCGCCGCCGCCGAGGCGGCCGGTTTGCAGGGAAAGTTTTGGGAAATGCATGATTTATTGTTCGAAAATCAAAGCAAGTTGGACGATGACAACATCCGGGATTATGCCAAAAAGTTATCTTTGGATCTCAAAAAATTTGAGGAAGATTGGTCTTCAGCGCCGATCAAAGAGAAAATCGAGCGAGATTTGAAAAAAGCCAGCGAGCTTCAGTTGACTAGCACCCCGACCGTAATTATCAACGGGAAGATTTTTTCGCAAGTGCTGTCTTTTACAGAACTGGAAAAGCGCATCGCGTCCCTTGTGACGGATTCAAAATAGTTTTATGACAGTGCAAAGTTTCAATGAAAACTACGTTAAGGCCAAAGTTCAACAGGCGCACCGCGCAAAGGATACGGTAAAACAGCAAGCAAACTCCGCTTTCCCCGGTCAACACGTCACGACTGCTTGGCCGATACTTGATCTAGGCATTCGACCGGTTTTTGATCCCGCGACTTGGGATTTAACCATTGATGGTTTAGTTGAGAATCCCATGAGTTATTCTTGGGAATCCTTTTCGCAGTTGCCCCGTCACCGAGCGCGAGCGGATTTTCATTGCGTTACGCGCTGGTCGCGCTTGGATAATTTGTGGGAAGGAGTGTTTTTTTCTTCGATTGTTGCTCAAGTCAGGCCAACCGAACAGGCGCGGTTTGTCCTGTTTGCCTCATCTGACGGATACACGACTAACCTCGAGTTAAGCGAGCTTGAGCAAGAGAATTGTCTGTTAGCGACGCATCACGACAACCGGCCGTTGTCGAAAGAGCACGGCGGTCCGCTGCGGATGATCATCCCGCATCTTTACGGCTGGAAAGGCGCAAAGTGGGTTAGAAAAGTCACATTTTCAGCAGCCGACCAGCCCGGTTTTTGGGAAGTCCGCGGCTATCACAACCGCGGCCGGGTTGATCTGGAAGAACGTTATTCGGATTAACTCGCGCCTTACTACTGATGTTTTCCAGTCAGCTTCATATAGTTCGTTCCTCCCCCCTGCGAGGGGGCTAGGAGGGGGGTGATGAGAAAATACTTCTGTTCTATTGATTTTTTGCGGCCGGCGGAGCCGGCCGCATATCCCGCGGCTTGCCGCGGGGATAAATAGATGAGGTC
>JACQJK010000023.1 GCA_016205055.1 Candidatus Doudnabacteria bacterium | reverse complement strand
CGAGTTTTTAGATGACCTCTCAGTCATTATTTTTATCACGAATGAAAAAAGTTTTAATCATCACCGCTGTTGCTTTAGCGGTTTTGGGACTGCTTTATTTTTATCAACAGCAGGGCTTCGTTAAGATTTTTCCCACGCGGCAAGATCGGGAGATCAAAAAGATTTTAGAAATTGATCGCTCCAAGTTTCAGCCGGCCGAGGGCTTGACCGCCGAGCAATTTGAAGCGGAAATCAAAGAGCTGGAAAAGCGCCGCCAGCGCGTGTTGGATAATCCGGATAACGCGGACGCTTGGTTTGATTTCGGCTACACCAAAGATTTCCTGAATGACCACGCCGGCGCGGTGGCGGCCTGGGAAAAATCGTACGAGCTGCAGCCCTTGAGCTTTTTGATTACCGGAAACCTGGCCAACACCTATCAGTATTTTTTGCGGGATTTTGTAAAAGCGGAAGTTTACTACAAAAAAACCTTGGAACTCAAACCCGATTTAACCGGAGCTTACAGCGGGCTTTTGGACTTGTATCGGTTTAATCTTCCTGACAAAAAAGACCAGGTTGAGCCGCTGGCTTTGCAGGCGGCGGAAAATGACCCTGCAAACAGCGGACATTACTATTCTACCCTGGTTGATTTTTTCATGAGAGATAGTGATATTGTTAAAGCCAAAGAATATTTGAAAAAAATCCAATTCGTCAGGCCGGATTTAGTGGGAGAGATTTTAGAAACCTATCCGGCTTTGCGGTAGTTAAATTTTTTTCCAGTGCAAACTTTAGAAAAAATCACCAAAGGAGTTTTTTATGCCATGGTCGTGGCGGCCTTGGCCACGCCGCTTTTTGTTGACAACGATTTTTTCTTCCCGTTCGTCAGTAGCAAGGCCTTTGCTTTTCGTCTTGCGGTGGAAGTTATGGTTCTGGCTTTTTTGGCTTTGCAAGTCTTAAGCGACCGGTATCGTCCGCGCTTTAGCGCAATCAGTTATTTAGCATCGGCTTTCATTGTGGTCGCGACGCTTGCTTCCGTCTTGGGCGGAAATTTTTCCGGAAGCTTCTGGGGCGATATGGAAAGAAGCGAGGGGCTAATCTTATGGCTGCACCTTTTGGCTTTTTTGGTGATGCTGCCGGCGGTCGTAAAAGAAGAAAAACACTGGCTGGGTTTGTTTGATGTTTCCCTGGCGGTTGGATGGCTGTTGTCGTTTTTTGCCGTTGGGCAAGCGTTGGAGGCCAAATCGGTGCTGTTGACCTCGGGCGCCCGCGTTGAGGCCACCTTCGGCAACGCGGCGTTTCTGGCGGCGTATATGATTTTTCACATTGCCATCGCGGCTTTTCTTTTTTTAAAACGCAACGGGCGGTTTTATAAAAGTTACTACGTTTTATCGGCAGCGGTTTTCACCTTTGTGGTTTATGCCACGGCCACCCGCGGATCGTTATTGGGTTTGGCGGCAGGTTTGGTCGTGACGGGGGTTTTAACGCTTTGGGTTTCCCAAAAAAGAAATATAAAATTGCTGGGACTGGGTTTGCTTGGGTTGATCGTAATTTTGGCGGGGTTGTTGTATTTTAGCCGCAACGAGCCGTGGGTGGCAAAGTCGCCCCGTTTGAGCCGCCTGGTTTCTATTTCCTTAACCGATCGCACGACCGAAACACGGCTGGTCACTTGGCAAGCCGCCTGGACGGGCTGGAAGGAAAAGTTTTTTTTAGGGCACGGTTTGGAGAATTTCGACATTGTCTTCAACCGCCACTTCCCCCCGATTATTTACGAAGACGCCGGTTCGCAAGTCTGGTTTGACCGAGCGCATAATTTAATTTTCGATCGCGGCGTGACCACGGGCATCGCGGGATTGGTGATTTATCTCTTGTTTATTTTTTATCCGGCGCTCAAACTGTTCGCGCTTGTTTTAAAAGACCGCGCAAGTAGTGCGGGAGCGGTTATTTTTATTGCCCTAGTCGTCGCGTTTTTTGTCCAAGATCTCTTTGTGTTCGAAACCATCACCACTTACGTGATTTTGTTTTTTGTCTGGGCGTTTTTTTCTTCAGGAATTTTATATCCCCTGTCTCACAAAACCGTCGCCTTTTCCACTAAATCCTGGATGACGTTTGGCCTTGTTTATGCCGTGCTGTTCGTGCCGTTGGTGTGGAAAACTAATCTTTATCCGGCCAAAATTAACATAGCGGCCGCGCATGCCCTGCACTCCGATCCCGACGAAGAGGATTTTTTCGTGATCGTGGATAGGTTTAAAAAAGCGGTTCTGCCCGCCAGTTACGGCCGGCAGGAATATCGCTTGCAATTCATCGAGTTTGTTGACCAGCAACTTGTCAACGTGGGTCCGGTGGTTGAGGAGGTCAGGCCGGTGCTTGCTTTTGTCGATGAAGAAGTCGCGCGTTTGATTGCCGATCGCCCGAATGATGCCCGCAATCTGCTGCTGGCCATGCGGCATTATAATTTCACCGCCCGCGCTTTGCCGGACAAAACATTAGAACGCTATCAACAGGCCTTGGATTTTTACCAAAACCTGGAACGTTTGAGTCCGACCCGGCCGCACGTGCCGCAAGAAGCCGGATATACTGAACTTTATCTCTTTCGTTTTTATAATGAATCCCAAGACGCTCAAGCCGCGGCCGCCGCGGCCGCGCGCGCCGAGGAGTATTTTCGGAAAACCATTGCCATCAACCCGCGTGTCATAGAATCGTACGTGAATCTGCTCATGCTCTACTTTAACACCGGCAATGATTCTGGGGTGGAAAAGCTGATTTCAGAAATGGACAGAATGGGAATCCACTGGCGCGCACCAGGGCACCTGTCGAAGATTACGAGCATTGCTCGGGCGAACGCCCGGACGCGCTGGATCGGTTTTTTCAGCGAGCAACTCGTAAGTTTGACGCCAGACGACGTTGAAGGATGGGTTCATTTGGCCGTGTATTACGCCACCCTCGGCGAGCGCGCAAAGGCCCTTGAGCTTGCCGAGCGGATTAAGGCCTTTGGCGGCGATTATGTAAGGCAAGCGGAAATCTTCGTGGAAAGCGTGAAGGCGGGAAAATATGAGAAGCCCTGACAAGGTCGGTCGTCGCGGCTTGCCGCTTAAACCAATCGGTAAATTTTTTCGGTTTCCTGAACCATTTTCTCCAAAGTGAAACCGCTCGCGGCTTGTTTTGCGTTTCTGCCGAGTTCCTCTCGCAACTCTTTCGACGCGGCGACCTGACTAATGGCGGACGCCAGAGCCGGGGAGTTTTGGGGCGGCACGAGGATCGCGGAATTTTTTTCGGCAAACAAGTCGGGGATTCCGCCGACCCGGGTGGCGACAATCGGCAGTCCGGCAGCTGCGGCCTCCAAGAGGGCGTAAGGTAACCCCTCTTTTACCGAAGGCAAAACAAATCCGTCAAAGCCGGAAAGCAGTGCTGCGGCTGGATACACCCCCGAGATTAGGCGGCACCGGTCTTCCAAGGAGTTTTCGGTAATGGTTTTGTTGAGTTTGTTTTTGTCCGAGCCGTCGCCGAAAATGATAAACTTCCATTTTGGACGATTGACGGCAAGCTGGGCCACGGCCGAAATTAAGTCTGCTAGGCCCTTCGTGGGATAGAAGTCGGCGATGGTAGCAAAGAGCAGTTGTTCTCCCAGTTGCCACCCGGTCAGTTCGGTGAGAATTTTTTTTGCCTCCTCTTCGGGGTAAAAATTCATACCGGGCAGGTCCAGACCAATGTGGCAGAGATGAACTTTATTTTCCGACATCAAACGATATTGAAGCGCGGCCTGCCGATCGGCTGAAGAAACCGCGATAAACGCGTCAGAGCAGAGCGCAGTGAGTCGGGTGGCCAGAAAATAGGCCAACCATCTGATTTTTGACATGGGTTCAAACAAGACCAGGCCGTGAAGGGTGAAAAGTATTCGTGGCGCTGACGCCAGTTTGGCAGCCAATCCGCCCAAAAGACCGGCTTTGGAGCTATTTAGATGAACCACCCGCGGTTTAAATTTTTTGATAACCCGGAAGATCTCATAGACCGCCGCTAAATCATTTTTCAGGGAAATCCGCCGTACTAGTTTTTTTATTCCGATATACGGGATACCAATTTTTGCCAGTTCGTCTTTCAGGGCCGAATCCTCGATACCGGAGCAGACCAACACTTCGTATTTGCTCGCAAAACTCCGGCTTAAATCATAAACATATTTTTGAGCGCCGCCCCAGTTCCCTTGGGTGACGATGAATAAAACTCGTGGTTTGGGATTCATTTTTTGAGTGAAAAAAATCTAATATTTTACATCTCCGGCAATCTGGAATGATTTCGCGGTTAGTGACAGTATAGCCGCTGAAGCAAGGAGTTGGCTTTGACCGGAAAACCGAGTAGAATTATAATAAATAACATCTTGTCCTTAAGCAAGGAGTATATCCGAAGACATGATTAAGAACAAATCAATCGGGATTATCGGCGGAGGGTTTGTGGGTACGGCGATTGCTCGTTATTACGGGGCAAAAGCCAAGGACGTAAAGGTTTACGATAAATATAAAGACAGCGACAGTCTGCAAGGAGTGCTCAAGCAGGATTTTATCTTTGTGGCCGTACCCACGCCGTTTAATCAGAAAATCGATTTATCCTTCATTGACGACGCCATGGCGAATGTGGCGAGCGCCGAGGCGGGTAAAGTCGTGATCATTAAATCCACGATTGTTCCCGGCACGACCGAGCGTTATCAAAAAACCTACCCGCATTTAAAATTGATATTCAACCCGGAGTTTTTGACAGAAAGCACCGCCGATGCCGATTTCGCCTTTCCCGACCGGCAAATCCTCGGCTATACGCCGCAAAGTTACGAGATTGCCGGAGAGGTCAGACAGATTCTGCCGCTTGCGCCTTTTTCCCGCTTGCTGCCCGCAACGACCGCAGAGATGGTGAAATACTTCGGCAATAACTGGTTTTCCGTAAAGGTGGTCTATGCTAATCAAATGTACGAAGTTTGCGAGAAGCTGGGAATCAATTATGACGACGTGATGGAGGCGGCGGCGGCGGATAAAAGAATCGGCACTTCTCATCTGGAAGTCTGGCATAAGGGTTATCGGGGTTATGGCGGTAAATGCCTGCCTAAAGACATTCGAGCCATGATTAAATTCGGGGAAGAGCTTGGGGTGGATTTGACTTTGCTGAAAGCGGCGGAGGAGGTGAATAATCGTTTGACCGGCGGTATTGACCGCTGATTACCTTAATCGCTCTTTTCTGCAATGAGTAAAATTCTAGTAACCGGCGGGGCTGGATTCATTGGTGCCCACGTGGCCAAGCGACTGCTTGACGAAGGACATAAAGTTGTAATTATAGACAACTTCAATGATTACTATAGCCCTGTTTTGAAAGAAGCCAGGATTGAGAACATGCTTTCTGGTTATTCTTTTGAATTGCATCGCATCAATTTGATAGATCTGCCCACCCTGGAGAAAGTTTTCCTAAAAGGTAAGTTTGACAAAATTTGTCACTTAGCCGCTCAAGCCGGAGTGAGATATTCGTTGACGCGACCGGAAGTTTACGAAGAGAGCAATGTCAAAGGTTTTTTAAATATTTTGGAATGCGTGCGGAGGTTTCAGGTTAAGACTTTAATTTACGCTTCCTCGTCTTCTGTCTATGGCGGCAATACCAAGCTGCCTTTCTCGGAGTCCGATCCGGTAGAGCGTCCGCTGTCGCTTTATGGAGCGACCAAACGGGCAAATGAGTTGATGGCGTATTCTTATCACCATTTGTTTGGCATCAGCACTACCGGTTTGCGATTTTTCACGGTTTACGGACCGTTTGGGCGTCCTGATATGGCGCTTTTTTTATTCACCAAAGCCATTACCAACGACAAACCCATCCAGGTCTTCAACGGCGGCAAAACGAAAAGAGATTTCACCTATATAGATGATATAGTGAGCGGGGTCATTGCGGCCTTGGAGCGAAGCTATTCTTACGAAATTATTAATTTAGGACGCGGTCAAAGCCAGCATCTTGAAAATTTTATTACGGAGATAGAAAAGTCGCTGGGCAAAAAAGCAGAGAGGGAATTACTGCCTTTACAACCCGGCGACGTGTTAGAAACTTTTGCCGATATTTCCAAAGCCAAAGCTATGTTAAATTATGATCCCAAAGTCAGCATTGATGAAGGTATAAAAAAATTTGTTGACTGGTACAATGAATATGCTCACCGCCTCGGATTGGACCGATAGCAGATTATTAAGTTTTATTAAATGAAAAAAGTTTTGATCTTTTCTACGGCTTACGAGCCCTATATGGGCGGCGCCGAGGTGGCGGTTGCGGAGCTTGCCAAACGGATGTCTGATGAATGTATTTTCTTTATGATCACTTACCGTTTCGACATGTCGCTGCCGCGGTACGAACACCGAAGAGAAATGGAGGTTTACCGGCTTGGTTACGGCACAATTTTCGATCGCTGGTTTTTGTTCCCTTTCTTGGCTTTTTTCAAAGCGCTGGCGATTCATCGAAAACAGCAAGTTGACTTGGCCTGGGCGGTCATGGTGTCTTATGCCAGCATCGGAGCTTATTTTTTGAAACTTTTTCAGCCCAAAATTCCTTTGCTTTTGACTTTGCAGGAAGGGGATTCTCAAATCCACCTGCGTTACGGAAAATTCGGTATGCTGGGCTTATGGTGGCGGTTAATGTTGAAAAAGGCGGATTATATCCAAACCATCAGCGGTTATTTAGCCGATCTTGCTTTGAAAAGAGGCGCGCGGAGCAAGATCGCCGTCGTTCCGAACGGGGTTAACCTGGAACACTTTTCCCGCCCGCCGGAGCGCTCCGAGCTTGAGCGGTATCGGAACTTTTTCAAATTAGGACCCGGCGACTTTGTGGTAATTACCGTTTCTCGTCTGGTTCATAAAAACGGCATTGACCTGCTGATTTCCGCCATGGCGCAGCTGCCGGCGCATTTTAAACTTTTGGTAGTCGGCGGAGGGGCACTTGCGCAGCGTCTCCGGTCACAAGCGTACACTTTGGGAATTTCCGAGCGCGTAATTTTCGTGGGCAATGTTCCCCACCCGGAGTTGCCGTATTATTTAAATTTGGCCAAAGTCTTCGTGCGGCCGTCTCGGTCCGAAGGGCTGGGCAACGCTTTTTTGGAAGCGATGGCCGCTCACATTCCCATCATCGGCACGCCCGTGGGAGGCATTAAGGAGTTCTTAAAAGACGGAGCAACGGGGTTGTTTTGTAAAGAAGAAGACCCGGGCGACTTGGCCGCAAAAATTCAAGCGTTGGCGCAAAGCGACGCATTACGGGAACAATTGTCAGACACCGCTCATGCTTTGGTGAAAAGCAGGTACTCCTGGGAGTCGGTTACCGCCGGCATGAGGAAGATTTTTTCCGAACTTTACCAGCAGGGAAAATAATTGATCATGAGATTTTTGACAAGACGACGAGTAGCGATTTATTTCTTTTTCGCATTCGTTGTATTTTTGCTTTTTTTCCGTTTGACCAGGGCTGATTTTTTGGGTGATGACGCTCATTATGCTTTTCGCGCCATCGGTTATTATGATTACATGAATTCGGAAAACCAAACCACGCCAGTGCAGTGGTTTGGTACGCGGCCTTTCTGGTCATTGTTGTCTTTTCACGATCACCCCCCGCTGTTTTTTTTAGTTCAGTTTTTCTTTTTCAAAGCATTTGGAGTATCAGCTTTCATCGCTCGCTTGCCTACTGCCTTGGCCGTCGTGGGAACGGCCCTGGTTGCTTTTTTCATGGCCAAAAAGCTTTTGGGTTCTCAAGCGGCAGTGCTGACCTTAGCCGCATTGGCCGTGAACAGTTACTTTATTTGGACCGGTCGCGTGGGATATTTAGAAGGACTGTTTTCTTTTTTTCTTTTTTTGGGATTATTTTTTACAATACGGGCGTTCGAGCGTGAAGCTCCACGGGCTGACGTTCGTGGCATCTTCAACCCGCCTTCGTCCGCCAGAGGCGGACTACGGCTGGGTTTATCCGCCTCGTCTTTGAGCGCGCCTGCCTGGCGGCAGGCGGGGAATCCGCGGTTCGACCGAGCTCACCGTCGAAGTCCGAAGCCAGACGATGTTTTCCCCTCACGTGCCTCATCCGTACCGCCCTTCATCCACTCCGACGGACGTCGGAGTGGTCTTCGGGCGGAGGCGGATAAAAACTGGGATTTTATTTTCGCCGGTATTTTTTTCGGACTGGCCTTTTTGAGTAAATACACCCTCCTGTTTGCGCTCCCGGGGTTGGTCTTATACTTGCTTTTAAAACAAAGGTGGGTGTTTCGGGAACGGCATTTCTGGCTGGGAGTGGTTATTTTTTTGGTAATCAGCTTACCGGTGGTTTTTTATAATTATCAGATGTATCAACAACGCGGTCACTTCGACGTTCAGTTTTCCGATCTTTTCCGACAGGATCGAAGTGATTGGAGTATTTTGGACGCCCGTTTATCAAATTTTCACTTCCAGCCGCAAGCCGTGATCGCCACTTTGATAAAAGGCCAGTCGTTGTTGTATTCCTTGGTGTTTTTTTGCGCCTTGGCACTGGTTATTTTGCGACGATGGCGATCTGATGATCGCGGCGTTTTCTTAATCGTGTTTACTTTTTTTTCGTTGTTCCTGGGATTCTCTGTGGTCGGCGGCTCGGCTCATTGGCTTGGCGTACTTACTCCTTTTACGGCGTTGATTATCGGTCTGGCTGGTTCCGCCGTTGACTTTAATAAATACCTTTTAATTCTTGGACCGTTGCTTGCGCTATTTTTTTTGACATTCACTTTTTACACCAACCACGCGCGCGAGGTTTCCCGCATCCCCGGATACTTCTACTCTCCCTTCCGTCTGGAAAATTACGGTTACAATCAGCTTGATCAAGAAGTAAGCCGCCTGCTGTCCGACAAGCGCAGCAGTCAAGAGGTTCAGGAAACTATGCGGCGCTACTGGTACGGAAAGTTAAATTCTCAAGAGATTAATTTTTCTTCGATTGATTCCGGCAGCGTAACTTTCCCGGCCTTTTTGGTTTATGACGTAAACATGAGCTGGTTTCCCGTTACTTGGGTGTTTGACCGATG
Organism: Candidatus Doudnabacteria bacterium; assembly: GCA_016205055.1. Taxonomy (GTDB): domain Bacteria; phylum Patescibacteriota; class Doudnabacteria; order UBA920; family 2-01-FULL-50-11; genus JACQJK01. Next base: position 1,507 of record JACQJK010000023.1, on the reverse strand, counting down.
GAAGTTTTATCGGCGGTTGATGATTTTCAGCACTTACGAGTTTCTCCGCGTGCTGGATGAGCCGGAAGCAAGACAAAGCCTGGACGCCATGGGGTTTGAGCGCGGGTATTTTATATTCGCCGCTGATCACATAGTCACGGCCGCGCAGACCGATTACCCCCAAACTAAGGAAATCAAGCGCCGTTATCCGTTCGCTACGCTAAAGCCGCGTATCGTGTATGATGATAAAGGGCGCGAGGCGTTTTATATTTATGAGCTTAACGCGGAGCGGTAACCAATTAAGAAGATGAAACTTTCAGTTATTGTTCCGATTTATAACGAATTTGAGACCTTGCGGGAGATCGTAAGCCGAGTGGAAGCCGTGGAATTGCCAGGGGTGGCAAAGGAACTGATTTTGGTTGACGATTGCTCGCGCGACGGCAGCAAAGAGATCTTGCGGGAGTTTGAGGGGAAGCATTCGGTTTTTTATCACGAGCGCAATTTAGGCAAGGGGGCCGCGGTTAAGACCGGAATCAAGCATGCCACCGGTGACGTTTTAATTGTTCAGGACGCTGATTTAGAATATAACCCCGCTGAATATCCCCAGTTGCTGGACCCCATTTTGAAAGGGCAAGCCGATGTGGTTTTCGGCTCGAGATTTTCCGGTGATTACCCCCACCGTGTGTTGTATTTCTGGCACTATGCCGGGAACAAATTTTTAACTTTGCTGTCCAACATTTTGACGAATTTGAATTTGACCGACATTGAAACCGGATACAAAGTTTTTCGTCGGGAAGTGCTGACAGCGCTCCGATTACGCGAAAACGGTTTTGGGTTCGAACCGGAAGTGACGGCCAAGGTTGCCAAGAACAAACGCTGGCGCATTTATGAAGTGGGGATATCCTACGCTGGAAGAACCTATGAAGAGGGAAAAAAAATTCGTTTTTCGGACGGGATAAAAGCTGTTTATTATATTTTTCGCTATCATTTCTTTGATTGATTTAAAAGAGCAAAAATACTGGACTCCGCTTTTTATCCTGCTCCTGGCGTTGACGGCGAGGTTGCTATTTTATTATATCCTTGCCAGGCATTACGGGTCAGCCAGCTTCTGGGGCCCGTTCGGCGATTCGGGAGCATACATGCAAATGGCTAAAAATTTTTCGGCCGGTTTCGGTTTTTCTATTATGCCTTCCCCTCCCTATCTTCCCGAAGCGGGACATGTCCCGGTTTTTCCTTTTGTATTGGGTCTGTTTTATGGACACCTGTTTCTCTTTCACATTTTTCAAATTCTGCTTTCCGCCTCAAGCGCGGTATTAATTTATTTCATCGCCGGAAAATTTTTTGGAAACAGAGCCGCGGTTTTATCCGGGCTGTTTTTGGCGCTTGATCCAGTTTCGGTTTTTCATTCGAATATGCTATTAACCGAAACCGTTTTTACTTTTTTGCTCCTGCTGTCAGTAATGTTTTTAAGTTTTTTAAGCTCGGCGAAAATTCATTCGCGGTTGATTATTTTGTCGGCGGTTTTTTT
>JACQJK010000117.1 GCA_016205055.1 Candidatus Doudnabacteria bacterium | reverse complement strand
TTAGAACCTATTTTAAAAATCCTTCTTGGCTGCAATTCCAGAAATTCGGCTGCAAACCCCTTCTCGGGATTCGGCGTAATTAAGCCATTACACCTCATCCCTGCGGCGGGGTTTTCGCTCGTCCGCCACAGGCGGATCGCCTAAAAATTGTTTTTAAAATGGGTTCTCATTAAATATCCAAGTTTTTAACCGTACGGGCGCGGGTTTGAATGTATTTTTTTCGCGGGGCGACTTCGTCGCCCATGAGCGTTTCAAAAATTTCATTCGCCGCTTCCGCGTCTTCTATATTCACCCGATACATCACCCTGGTTTTGGGATCCATAGTTGTTTCCCATAATTGTCCGGGATTCATTTCTCCCAACCCCTTATAGCGCTGTAAATTAATCCCGCGGCTGACCTCTTGTCCGGAGCTTTCCTGCTCTTCCGAAACCGGCGCGATTGCCCCCTTGCTTTCCGAGCTCGGCTTTCGCTTTGACCACGCTTGGATCGTACGCGTTTTTTCGGCATCGGAAAAAACATAAGCCACCGACTTCCCCGACTGCAACTTATAAAGCGGGGGTTGGGCGATATAAAGGAAACCGTTTTTCACTATGTCAGGAAAATGCCGATAAAATAAGGTGAGCAGTAAAGTCCGAATATGCGCGCCGTCCACGTCGGCGTCAGTCATGATAATCACCCGGTGATAGCGCAGTTTGGCTATATCAAACTGTTCCCCGATCCCGGTGCCGAGCGCGATGATTAAATTTTTTATCTCGTTATTGGAAAGCATTTTATCCAATCTTGCCCGCTCGACATTCCAAATTTTGCCCCGTAAAGGCAAGATCGCCTGTAAATTCCTGTCCCTGCCTTGTTTGGCCGAACCGCCAGCCGAGTCGCCTTCTACGATATAAAGTTCGCATTTAGCAGGGTCAGACTCTGAACAATCGGCGAGTTTGCCTGGCAAGGCCAATCCTTCTAAAACTCCCTTCCTGATCACTGACTCCCTGGCGGCTTTGGCGGCCAGCCGTGCTTTGGATGCCAAAATCACTTTCTCCAGCATTCGGGCAGCGTCTTTGGGATGCTCTTCTAAATAGGATTCTAAAGCCGCGCCCAAGACCGACTCGACGGCCGTGCGGACTTCGGGGTTTCCTAACTTTCCTTTGGTTTGCCCTTCAAACTGTGGATTGGGAAGCTTTACGGAAATAACGGCGGTCAATCCCTCGCGCATATCGTCGGCAGTTAATTTTTCAGCTTCCTTGACATAGCCGTTTTTTACCGCGTACTTGTTAATCGATCTGGTTAAAGCCGTGCGGAAACCGGTCACGTGCATCCCGCCGTCGGAAGTGTAAATGTTGTTGGCAAAGGCCAACAGATTTTCCGAGTAATCATCGGTGTATTGCAAAGCCACTTCAATATCTATGGCTTCATAGGTTTTATGCACGTAAAGAGGGTCATTTTTCACCGACCGATGACGGTTTAACTGCTTGATGTAAGATAAAATTCCGCCTTCAAAATAGTAAGTGAAAACCTGCCCAACCCGCTCGTCAATCACTCTGATTTTCGTGCCGGCGGTCAAATAGGCCTGCTGGCGCAGGTGTTCGAGAATGGTTTTGGTTTTGAAATCGGTAGTTTCAAAAACTGCCTTGTCGGGCAAGAAAGTAATTTTTGTCCCTTGCCGAAAAGCGTCCTTTCCAGACACCCGCCCTTCTTTTTTTAACGCGGCAGTTGGACGCCCCTGTTTATATTCTTGCGAGTAAATAAAACCGTCTCTTCTCACCTCGGCCCGCAAATAGGAAGACAAGGCATTCACCACGGAAACGCCCACGCCGTGAAGTCCACCGGAAACTTTGTAGGCCTGTCCCTCAAACTTTCCGCCCGCATGCAGCTTGGTCAAAACCGTTTCCAGGGCTGATTTTTTCGTGACCTTGTGCTTGTCAACCGGAATGCCCCGCCCGTTGTCTGTAACGCTGACTTTGCCGTCGGTGTGAATCACTAACTCGATTTGATTAGCAAAGCCGGCCATTGCCTCGTCAATGGCATTATCCACGACTTCCCAAACAAGATGGTGCAAACCCGATTCCGAAGTCGAGCCGATATACATTCCCGGACGCTTCCGCACCGGCTCCAGGCCTTCCAGCACGGTGATTTGCTCGGCGCCGTATTTTTGTGATTGGTCTTTTGCGGGCTTGGTCATTAACTTGCCGACTTTTTTTTCTCTTCTGCTCTGGCCAGTAAAATTTCCAGGGCTGGTTTAACCTTGGTTACGAATTGCCGAAATATTTGTTTTTCACTATCATCTTTTGCTTTGTAACCTTCATACAGAGCAATCTGACGAATTGCCTCAAAAACTCTCTCAAGCTCCTTAACATCGAACGTCTTTTCTAAATCACGAGCTAAAAAATCGGCCTCCATCTCTTTACGCGCATGCCCTTTCTGGGCTTCTGTTGCATTAAGGCGTCCCTCCGCGTCAACTGTGGCATCGTCTGAAATCATACGTCCTTCTTGAATTTTTGCGCTTCTGATCTCCTCGGGAGTCATTCGCGGAGCGCCTTCTCTTGCTTCTGCCATATATTTTCTCCTTTTTAGTCGTCCCAAGTCTGCCAGGAGCACAAAGGACGACTGGATTAATTATGCACAACTGTCTGTTCTGCCTTATTTTAGCACAATTCTCGCGGCTTGGCTATCTCAATTCCGCATTAAATTGCACGCGGGTTTGCTCATAAAGCTTACCCTGCATGGGCTCGACTTCCTCTGTTTTGAGCGTCCTGTCCGTGCTTCGAAAAACCACACGGTAAGTATAGCTCGTTTTCCCAGCCCCGAATTTCTTTTCATCTTTATATTTGTCCACAAGTTTCACTTCTTCGACCAAATCGCCGCCGATGTCGCGAATCAAGTCAAAATAAATATTGGGGACAAAATCTTTATTTACCACAAAAGAAATGTCGCGCGTAATCGGCGGATACTTGCTAACTTCCGTGAATTTTTGTCCGAGTTTCAACTGTTTTGTAACCCGCGCATCTTTTGACCAAAGAAGCCGGATGTCAGGCAAATCCATGGAAGCGATGGCCAATCTTTCCAGTCCAAACCCGTAAGCCCAGCCGGAATAACTAGCGGGATCCAGACCGAGATTTTTTAGGAACACCGGCCTCACAACGCCGCCGCCCAAGACCTCAATCCACTTGCCGTATATGTCCACTTCCATTTCAATGGAAGGATCCGTGTACGGAAAAGTGTCTTTGTTGAAGCGGTATTTAGCTTTTGGTCCAAAAATCGCCTTGGCGATCCCTCCCAACGTATTTTCCAAATCCTTCCGGGTGATTACGCCCGTTTTTTTAGGCAGCAAGTACCACCCGTCAAGTTGATGGAAAATATTCATGTGCCTTCGGTCAATTTCGTCCTTGCGAAAAACCTTGCCGTGGCATAATGCTCCAAAGGGCAGTTTTTTTTTGATCTTTTTCTGAACGCTTGGATGATTCAGATGGTAATACCACATTATGGTGGTATGGGTCCGTAGAATGTTTTTGTCATCCACATAGTAAGTATCTGATCGGCTTCTGGCCGGATGGTCTGCGGCAAAATTAAACAAATCAAAACTCACGTCCGCTGGTACGATTTCCGGGACTTTGATGTGATCAAATCCTTTATACTGCGGGATTTGATAGATGCGCTGTACGAGATCGTAAAGCGGGCTGCCGGGCGTTCGGGACAAATCAGGCATGCTTAAATAGCGCCGGATTCTTCGGGCCTCAAAATCCTGTCGCCGGTCCAACTGCTCTTTTAATTTTTTCTCTTCGCCGGTATCTATTACTATTTTTTCACCCATAATTTGCTATTTGACCATTTCAGGACTAAATCTTCTCCCTGGCTCTGCTTCATCTTTCAAAACCATAATCCCCTGCCCGGGCTCTGCGCTTAAACCTAATTCAAGCTGGAGCAAATCATTCCTTGACTTTCAACGCCTCGAATTATCGCCGTGGTTAATGCAAACGACTCGTGATTTTCACTATGAGGTCATCTAAAAACCCCATTTTGTCTGCAATTTCAGCTTTTCGGCTGCAAATGCTTCATCGGAATTCGCCGTAATACTGCGATTACGT
>JACQJK010000017.1 GCA_016205055.1 Candidatus Doudnabacteria bacterium | reverse complement strand
TTTATTCTTCGACCTTGTGGAGAAGCTAAAATTTTGGCTTAGATGCTATAAAAGGTTCTCGACCATTCGGCAGACTCATGGTGGTGACTCCTCGGCCATGAGCTCGGAGCCGAATGGGCAAAGTCGAACCCACAAGCTCGAACAATATCGAGTTTCGTAATTCAAAGTTTGTCAGCTAATTTTTAAATTCGAAGGATGTTTGTTTTTTCTGAACAGCGCGAAAAATATCACGCCCAACCCCCCTAACGTCAAGATTATTCCCAAGACTCGTAGCCAAGAGTTTGACGTTGTGGGAGCAATTATGGTTATTGGAATTTTTACTCCGGCGTTAACTTGTAATTTATTTGCCGCCACCGTTTTTGCTAAAATGGAAATCTTTGTGTTTAATCGTCCGCCGTCCGGTCGGTTGGGAACTAAAGTCACAGCAACCGCTTTTCTTCCGCCGGCTTCCAAAGTGAAACTTTCCGGGACAATCAGGAATGCCCGCGCAAAGTCATCCGCGTAAGCTTCGAATATTTGCGCGTCGGCCGTTGGGTTGGCCACGATGATTTCTTTGGTTTGCGCTTTTGCGCTTTCAATCTCGGGTTCGGCCCGCGTTTGTGTACTGGCCCCGGCAAAACCGAACTTTGCACCCTTTTTCTCTATACTCCTCCGGACTTGGTTTCCTACAACCGCAGCCGGGGATTCATAGGCAAGATAGAGTTCAAGCACAGGATTGGCCGGAAATTCGGGATTTTTGTTGGGCTGGATTATGATGTGACCCAGTTCGACCAGCCCGGGATCCCGCAGCCGTTGTGGGGTAAGGGATTTGCGGTGAAGTTCGGACCCTCGTGGTACCCGGGCCGCAAAGAGTAGCAAGTCTTGGATCGTCGGTGCGCTTTGTGACGCGTCCTTTCGAGGAACACGTTTCAGCGCGCCGATTTTTTTGTTTCGGACATTTTTAAACAATAATAACTATCCCACGATCGACAAATAGTTGTTATTGAGTTGTGCAGTTTTTGAGAATTTAAAAAAACCGGGATAGTTTGACGGGAGGAATCTAAAAAAAGCAGACGCACTACCTATTGAGGAGTGCGTCTTCGGCGCGGTTAGGCGGAAAGTGCGGTGCGCTCGTCTGACGCCTGCGTCGGGCCTTGAGTGACCCACTAGTTATTGAATCGCCATAAAGCCTGGGGCTGCCAATGCCTTTTGGTCGCAACCTTTCTCGTAATCGCCACTCCACTTCATCCTCAAACTGCTGCCTTCCAGCTATCTTAGCCTCGTTTCGTTCTTTCCTCTTTCGCTTTTTTTCGGGACCCATCATTGTCTCCCTAGGCGGCAGCCGGTAATGCCATGTCTTCCTCGTCTCTCGCCAGGCCATCTGCCGTTGACAGGTCAGAATCTTCCTCATCACGTCCGGGATCATCGAAAGGGCAGTTTAAATGCTGTTTGTCAACGATGACTCTGTTCCCTTCGGCGAAAGGAGTGATGTAGACTCGACCCTCGTATTCTTCACCAGGCATAATCGCGCCGCGACAGTTATTGCAGTAGTGCTGTTTATCGGCGATTCTCCTGTAATACCTTAGAAGCCGTGCCAACTGTGTTTTAAGCACATCAGTCCTCTTTCGCTTTTTTTCGGGAGTCATGATGACACCTCAATGCGGATTGTAAGCCAAACCACGCAAAAGTCAAATTAAAAAGACCCCTAAGGTCTTTTTTGGTGGACACCCTCGAAAAAAGTTGCCTGCCCGTCCGAAGCTTCAGCGAAGGCGGGGAACACGGCTTATGATTGGATTCTGAAATGGTATCCGCTAATAAAAGATACAGAATTACCACAACCCTTTCCGGGTCTGGAGAACGCCGAAGGAGTGGCTGGAGTATTACAATACTGAAAGACTGCACCTGGCATTAGGAGACTTAATTCCAAGAGAGAAGCTTAAAAGTGTCACCCTTGAGTGTTAACTATACATTGCGGGGATGATAAAAAATCAAGGCTTTCGACCCTGAATCAAATTTTCTTTCTTTTTTCGAGACCACCGTTTAACTTGCAATTCGCGGCGATGCGCTTCGAGATGTGTCGGATATTCCTCAGTATAAACAATTTTGCCTTTTCCGTGCTGTCGAAACCATTGTGCGCCGATTCCTGAATTGTGTTCTGTAATTCTGCGCGAAGGATTATCGCTCGCGCAGATGTATAAAGAATTATCCGTGCAACGAGCGATATAGAAATAAAACATCAAGATAAATAAAGCCTCTCGACTCGTCGCTTCGCTCCTAGCTCGGGACACTCTCCTCACCTTTCTAAATCGAATGGTCGGAGCTCAAGCGCAGCTTGAGCGAAGACCACGAGCGAAATACTGCCTCTCGACTTCGCTCGGGGCATTCGATTCGCACTTTTAAAAAATGGTGGTCGGAGGATTTGCGAGAGCAAATCTGTAGACCATGAGTGAGCCCCGAGCTTGTCGAGGGGCGAATCGAATGGAGCTGGCGGGAATTGCACCCGCGTCCAAAAGCCAATAAAATCCACTTCTACAAGCATAGTCGGTTTGAATTTTCGTCCGCTGGCTTAAAACCGACAAACTGCCAGCAGCTTATCCGCGATAACTTCCGTTTGCGCTTTTCGCGGACAAAAGCCCAAACGGTCCGAAGATGATACGAAAGTTACGCCCCATCGGAGTCATGCGCAACCTCGCCGACAATATTAAGCTACTGCCGGAGCAAAGCTCGCAAAAGCGAGCTTCACTTTGTTGACAAATGAGTTAGCATTTGTACGTGCCGCAATCAACGCTTGCGGCGGCGCTTGCTTGCCGTGAATTTCAAAGAACTCCTGTCGAAGCTTGCCAGCCCCACAAACTTAACCATCAACATTTCGATTTGCTGATCAACTTTGCAAGGTCGAAGTTTACCCCGTACCTCCGCCAAAGGCGGATGGTGCGGGGCTTACCAGCCCCACGTTGTTGCTTGCAAATAATCTCGCCTTTGCACCCAACAACCTAAGTCCGGTACTCTCGCCCCGACCGTTTCGATTCCACTCATCCTTCGGCTAAAGCTCAAGATGACCTTGAGCAAGGTCGAACAGGTCAAGGTCGCTTCGAGCTTGTCTGTCCCGACCTCTCGGCCATGAGCTCGAGGCCGAATGGGCGAAGT
>JACQJK010000016.1 GCA_016205055.1 Candidatus Doudnabacteria bacterium | reverse complement strand
TGTATTCTTTGCGTTTGGTGGGAATTTTTTGGCTCTTGATCGCTTCGGCTTTGGCTCATAATCACATAGAGCGTGCCTAAATTGTTCATTAACTTGCTTGGCTGGAATCATAGAAGCAAACTTCATGCCGCCATTAATTCGGTGCTGGCCCAAGGATTTCGCGATTTCGATTTTGTTTACACCGATAACGCTTCCACGGACGGCTCGACCGACTTTGTAAAAAAAACATTTCCGCAAGTGCAAGTCAAACAGAACAAGCAGAATTTAGGGTACGCAGCCGGACACAATCTGGCTTTTCAGCAAACCGACGCAGAGCTGGTGATGGTTTTAAATCCGGATGTGATTTTGGACACAGATTTTTTAAAACATATTGTTAGGGCTTTTGACGATCATCGCGTAGCCGTTGCAGGCGGCAAAATGCTCCGGCCCGGGCCCGGGCGGGTGTTGGACGGTACCGGCGTGGTAATTAACCGAGCGCGGCGGGCGCGCGAGCGGGGGCAGCGGGAGCACGACCAGGGACAGTATGACCGGGACAGGGCGGTGTTCGGCGTTTCGGGAACGGCCGCGGTTTTCCGCAAATCAGCGCTTGAGCAAACAAAAGTTCCCAAAGCCGACGGCGGGTTTGAGTATTTTGACGAGGATTTCTTCGCTTATTGGGAGGACGTGGATTTGTCGTGGCGCTTGCGCCTGTGGGGTTTTACTTGCCGTTACGTACCCCAGGCCGTTTTATACCACGAGCGACTGGCCGGCAGCAGTCCGGGCGGGTATAAAAAAATTGCCGCCTTCATCAGCCACCATAAGCAACTGCCGGACAACGTAAAAAAATGGAATTGGAAAAATCATTTGTTTTGCATCATTAAAAACGATTTCGGCTGGCCCTTTTGGCGCGATTTACCGTTGATTTTAGCCCGAGAACTGGCTATGCTGGTTTTTATTCTGATTTTTGAACCAAAGACTTTAGGCGTCTTGCCGCGGTTTTTTCGAGAGTTGCCCGTCATGCTCGCCAAAAGACGTTATATCATGGCACATAAAAAGGTCGGGGCAAACGTAGTCCTACCGTGGTTTAAAAACAGCTAGTGTGCTTGTACGAAAATTCATGGACCTTTCCATAATCATTGTTAATTACAATACCCGCGATTTACTGCAGCGCTGCTTGCGGTCGGTTTTCGCGTCAATCACGAACTATTCCTATGAGGTCATTGTTTCGGACAATGGGTCAAGCGATGGCAGTGTGGATTTGGTCAAAGAGTTCTTTCCTCAAGTTAAACTTCTCGAGAATCGGTCGAACTTGGGTTTTTCCAAAGCAAACAACCTCGCCATAAAAATTTCCCAAGGCCGTTATGTTTTATTGCTCAACTCCGATACCGAAGTTAACCCGAATACTTTCCAGCAAAGCATGGCTTATTTGGAAAAACATGCTGAAGTGGGAATTTTAGGATGCAAGGTCTTGCTGCCGGACGCCACTTTGGATCCGGCTTGCCGCCGCCGTTTTCCCACGCCCGCCAATGCTTTTTTGCGTTTGTTCGGCTTAAAGCGATTCAGCGATTATAATGTTTCGGGTGATGTTAACCGGGAAATGGAAGTTGACGCGGTGATGGGAGCGTATTTGCTTATCAGGCGGTCGGTAATCGAACGGGTTGGGCTTTTGGACGAGGACTTCTTTATGTACGGCGAAGATTTGGACTGGTGTTTTAGGGTAAAAACCGCGGGTTATAAAGTGGTTTACTATCCCGGCGCGAAAATTACCCATTTCAAATACGGCTCATCTCAAAAAGTTCCCGACCGGACGATTCGATTTGCTCATCAGGCGATGGAAGTTTTTTACCGGAAGCACTACTCCTCGCGTTATCCGCGTGCCTTCAATTTTTTGGTTTTTCTGGCAATAAAGCTCCACGGCCGTGCCGTTATTTTTCTCAACTTTTTCCGGTCAAGAAAGACGGTGCATTAGACGTTTTTGAAAAATCCTGCAAAACAAGCTATCATACACCTAATATTGATTTTTTAGCGCCCGTGGCCCTGTCCGCCCAAGGCGGGTTTGGGTTTTCCCCTGCGAGTTAACTTATAAATGTACGATCAAGAGTTTAACCGCAACTCCAATAGAAAATATTTCATCGCCAGCATTAGCATTTTGGCTTTAGCCGGAGCTTTTGCCGGCGGGTATTTTTTTTCGCGCGCAGGATACCAAATAGAACTCGCGCCGGTGCGCGTGGTGAATCTCAACCGTGAAAATGCTCCCCAAGAGTTGAATTGGCAGATTCTTTGGGACGCCATCAAAGCCATTAACGAAAAATACGTGGAACGGCCGGTTGACCAGCAAGCGTTGCTGTTTGGTGCGGTCTCCGGCCTGGTGGACAGCTTGGGTGATCCTTATTCCGTCTTTTTGACGCCGGCGAAATCAGAAGAGTTTAAAAATGACCTGAAAGGAGAATTTAGCGGGGTGGGCGCGGAAATCGGGATTCGGGCGGGCCGGCTGGTGGTGATTGCTCCCATTGATGATTCGCCGGCGAAAGCGGCCGGGTTAAGGCCGCTGGACGCAATTTTGGAAATCGACGGGGAGTCCACGGAAAATTTGAACCTGGAAGACGCCGTTAACAAAATTCGCGGTCCGAAAGGAACAACGGTGGTTTTGACGATTGATCGGGAAGGGGACGAAGAGCCCAGGAAAGTTTCCATCGTGCGCGACAAGATAGTCGTGAAAAGCGTTTCTGTCGAAATCAAAGAAGTTTCCGGAAAAAAAATCGGAGTGATTAAATTGCGCAGGTTCGGCGAAGACACCAAAGGCGAGCTTGATCGGGCCATTACCCAGTTGCTCAACGAGAACGTTCGCGGCGTAGCGCTTGACCTGCGCAACAATCCGGGCGGTTATATTATCGCGGCCGTGGAAGTTGCCAGCGCTTGGGTGAAAGAAGGCGAACTGGTGGTGACCGAGCAATTCGGCGACGGTCGCAAGACCGATTATAATGCCGAAGGCGTGTCGCGGCTTGCCGGTGTACCCACGGTGGTTTTGGTGAACGAGGGCTCGGCTTCGGCCTCGGAAATCGTCGCCGGCGCTTTATCTGATCATAAACTCGCCACCCTGGTTGGCAAAAAGACGTTTGGGAAAGGATCCGTTCAAGAGTTGGTTGATCTTCCTGACGGCGCCGATCTGAAAGTCACCATTGCCAAATGGCTTACTCCTTCCGGCAAAGACATAAATGTTGCGGGCATCAGTCCCGACATTGAAATCGAGATTACCGAAGAAGACAGCGATCAACTAAAAGATCCACAGCTCGACCGAGCGCTTGAAGAGCTCGAGGACAAAATGATATAATGTCCTAGAAACACGAATAGGAAGATTATATGAAAGTCAGCTTTCTTTTGCCGGAAGAGATACACCGACAGTTCAAACCCCTGACCCCAGGGTTTTTTTGTCAAAAGCGTAAGAATTCAGTATAATTTATGCGTTTCCGCTCAAACATCAGGTTTAGCCGTGGGGCTTCATTTTAGTTATTTTTGTTTTGTTTGAACAAGTTAGATGCGCGCTCAAGAATTAAGAAACAAGTATTTGGAGTTTTTTCGCGAAAAAAACCACGCGATTATTCCGTCTGCCCCCTTGGTGCCGGCAAATGACCCGACGACCCTGTTTATTATCGCCGGCATGCACCCGTTAGTGCCTTATCTTTTGGGGGAAAAGCACCCGGCAGGCAGACGGCTTGCCAATGTGCAGAAATGCATCCGCACGATCGACATTGATGAAGTGGGCGACGATACGCATGTCACGTTTTTGGAAATGCTCGGCAATTGGAGTTTAGGGGATCCTGCCTCGCCTGACGGCGTAGGGCAAGGCGGGTATTTCAAAAAAGAGGCGATTGAATGGAGCTTTGAGTTTTTGACCGGCAAAAAGTGGTTGAACTTGGATGCGCGTCGTTTGGCCGTTTCGGTTTTTGCCGGTGACGAAGACGCCCCCCGTGACCAAGAAGCCGCGGCGATTTGGAGAGCGTTGGGCGTTGCCGATGCGCGCATCGCTTATTTGCCAAAAGCCGATAATTGGTGGGGACCGGCCGGGCAAACCGGACCTTGCGGGCCCAGTACCGAAATGTTTTACTGGATTGACGCCGGCACGCCCGCTCCTGCAAACTTTCAAAAGACAAGCAAAGATCCGCGCTGGGTGGAAATTTGGAATGACGTGTTTATGGAGTACAACCGCCGCACCAATCCGCCTCAGGCGGATGGTGCGGGGCAAGCAAGACGCGGCGAGCCGGAATTCGTATTTGAACCTTTGAAACAGAAAAACGTTGATACCGGCATGGGCCTTGACCGGATGCTCGCCGTGCTGAACGGGCAGCGGTCGGTTTATGACACGGAACTGTTTAAGCCGATGTTTGACGTGCTGGCGTTGTCGCAGGAAGTTATGAGCAATCAAGAAGTGAAATATGCCCGAGTGATTGTGGATCACCTGCGGGCCTCGGTTTTTATCGCCGCCGACGGCGTGGAGCCGTCGAATAAGGACCGCGGCTATGTTTTGCGCAGGTTACTGCGTAGAAGCATCGTCTATGCCCGGCTTTTGGGACTAAAACCGCATTGGCTTCCCGCGTTAGTCGGAAAAGTCATCCAAATTTATGATTCTGCTTACCCGGAACTGGTGGAAAATTCGAAAAAGATTTTCGAAACTCTCGCGCTGGAAGAAGAAAAATTTGTTTCGACTTTGGGAAGAGGGCTAAAAGAATTTGAAAAAAAGACAAAGCAAGGGACGATTACCGGCCAAACCGCCTTTGATCTCTATCAAACTTACGGTTTCCCGCTTGAATTGACCCAGGAACTGGCGCAATCCGCCGGGCAGAAGATTGCCAGAGAGCAATTTGAGCGGCAATTCAAAAAACATCAGGAGCTTTCGCGCACCGCCTCCGCGGGCGTTTTCAAAGGCGGCTTAGCCGATCATACCCAAGAAGTCATTCGCTTGCATACCGCCACGCACCTGATGAACGCGGCTTTGCGGAAAGTTTTGGGCGAGCACGTTTGGCAAAAAGGGAGTAATATTACCCAAGAGCGAACCCGATTCGATTTCACGCACGGACAAAAAATGACCGAGGAAGAAAAAAAGCGCGTTGAAGATTTGGTTAACGGGTGGATTCACGGGGATTACCAGGTTAAGCAGGAAATTTTGCCGCTCGCCCGCGCTCGCGAGCTCGGCGCCTTGGGCGTGTTTGGGGAAAAATACGCTGACGCAGTCAGCGTATATACGATTTTTAATCCAAAAACTGACGAGGTTATCAGCCGGGAATTTTGCGGCGGGCCGCATGTTCCTCATACCGGGGTTATCGGGCTCTTCAAGATAACAAAAGAGCAGGCCATTTCTGCCGGAGTTAGGCGCATCAAAGCAGTGTTGAGTTAAGACCTCTTACAAAATAACATTTCGGCCAATTTTTCCAAAACTTGGGGCTGCAAAAGCCTCAAAGCTCCTCCGCTTAATTCAGCCATTAAACGTCGTCGCTTATTCGGCTCTTTCGCTCGAAGTTTGTAAAAATTATCTCGAAAGCTTATTTTGCAAAAGGTCTTTAGCATATGTTCCCTTTCTTAAAAAAAATCTTTCCCCAAAAAGCCGACCGGCCGGACGCGCCGGTGGTGATTTTTGACTTCGGGAGCCGTTCCGTAAAACTGCTGCTTTGTCGCTACCGAAACGAAAAAGTAGAAGTGCTGGCCGGGCGAAAAGTCGTTTACCCGCAAAATGCCGTGGATGACGACGAGCTCGTTGATCCTGCGGCTATTCAGCCGCTGTTGCTTGAGTCCTTAGCGCAGTTGTTTGAAAAGAAAAATCTTCCTCACCCCATTTCCGCCGTCGTCGGCATTGGGGGCTTGGGAGTTTCCGGTTACACCAGCCAAATCGTATACCGACGGGCCAAAATTCAGAAAACCATTTCCGATCCCGAGTTTAAAACCATTCTTACGCGGGTGGAAGAGCGGGCCGGGCAGGTGATGAAAAAGCTGATTGCATGGGAAACGGCGTCAGGAAACGAGCCTGCTTTGATTAATTCCGAAGTTTTAGAGCTGACCGTGGACGGCTACGCCGTCGCCGCGCCGATCGGCTCCAGCGGAGAAAAATTGTCCTTCACGATTTATAACGCGTACACCCCGGGCGCGAATCACCGTAGAATCGTTGCGTTGCTTTCTCAATTAAACTGCAAAGTGCTCTCCATGAGCTCTTCCATGTATGCCACATTGCGCTCGGTGATGGCTGCGAGAGCAGAGGGGTTAAACGCGCTTGTGATCGACATTGGGGCAAATGCTACGGAAGTAGGAATAATCAAGGAAGGAAGAATTATCGGCCACGCCGGTTTTGAAGTCGCCGGCGACTCGTTTTCCAGTTCAATTGCTTCCGGTTTGGGTAAGGACCCAGCTTTGGGCGAGGAGCTGAAACTCGGCTATTCCGCAGCCAAGCTGCCCGAGGAAGTCCAGAAAGAAATCCGCGAGCTGGTCGGGTTTGATTGTAAAGTTTTTTTCTCGGGAGTAAAATTGCTATTAGAGGAATTCCCCGGGTATTCCGGGATGCCCGAGCAGGTCTTTCTTGCCGGAGGAGGCAGTCTTTTGCCGGGTGTGGTGTCTTATTTGCAAGCTGCCATGGGACAGGAGCGGGCGGATTTAAAGGTTGACTCGGTTAAAGCGCTGCTGCCGGTCGATTTGAGGAGCTTTGTCGACCGGACGGGAAGGATAAATTCTTCGGCGGACATTGCGCCATTGTCAGTTGCCTTGGACGCGGCCGATTTACTGGAAGAGGAATAGAGGTCATCTAAAAAACCCATTTTGTCTGCAATTTCAGCTTTTCGGCTGTCCCTCGACCCCTCGACTCGGGCCCCGGCCTTGTGAGCCGGGGGATCCTCGCTCGGGATGTCGTCGTCCAAATCCTGGGAGGGGCGTAAGAGGGGTCGCCCTGAGCAGGGTCGAAGGG
>JACQJK010000114.1 GCA_016205055.1 Candidatus Doudnabacteria bacterium | reverse complement strand
CCTTAAAAGCGAGTTTTTAGATGACCTCATACTAACTCGATTGGTAATTTTGCTATATGTCAAAAACTTTATTTCTCGGGGTTGACGATGAAATTCTTTCCGTCGTAGCCAAGCTGCAAAAAAGCGGCGGGGATGAGGTTGTGATCGTAGCGCCGAGGGACGCCAGAATTTTCAGGAACTTGGGCGGCTTAAAACTGCTCAAACAAGAAGCGGGGAGAATGGGAAAAACGATCAGCGTCGCCACCGCCGACGAGCGCGGGAAGGTTTTGCTTAGCCGGGCCGGGCTTACTTTATCAACCTTGCCAGTTTCTGCGTCCCTATCAGGACCCCCCGGAAAGCAGACGTTGCCCTCATCTCGCATCAAGATGGGCGATATTACCTTGCGGCCAGTGAAAAATCGAAATGTGCCGGAAAAAAAATCTTCTTCGCAACAGCGCGCTTCTGAACTGAAAGATTTGTTGGGGCCAAAATCCACGGGTTCTGTCATCAAACTTCCCGAGCCGGTCAAGATCCCGCTACCCAGTTTGAAATATTCTCTCCCTCCGGTCCTGGTCGTGGCCGTCGTACTGTTTGCTTTGGGTTTTTACGTGCTTCCCGTTGCGGAGATTCGCATTACGCCGCGGAGCGAGCCGATTACCCGTGACTTGGAGTTGCTGGCCGACAGCCGCGCGGGAATCCCGGACGTCCAAAACTTGGTAATTCCGGCAAAATTAGCCAGCGAAGAGCTTGTCGAGACCAAATCTTATCCGGCCACCGGCACGAAAAATCTTGGCGAGCAAGCGTCGGGTTTTGTTTCCATTTACAATTTTTCAAAAAGCAGTTTAATTTTGAGAAGTTCCACCACTCGGCTGGAAGCCAATGGAAATACTTATTATTTTTTGCAGGACGTGGGCAACATTCGTCCGACCGCCCGCATCGGCCAAGACCTGGAGATTGATCAGGAGAGTTTGATCACCCCCGTGCCGATCGTCGCCGCCGGCCCGGGCGAAGAGTTCAATCTTGCGGCCGGCACCCGGTTTGAGATTCACAATGAGGTCTTTGGCCACCAGCCGGAAATTCTTTACGCCATCAACGCCAATCCCATCGCCGGCGGCTCGAACAAGGAAGTTAAAATTCTCTCCGCCGGTGACGTGGAAACTGCGCGGAAGGATATGCTGGAAAGCGCGGTAGAAAAAATGCGCGAGTTGTTAAAAACCAAGCTTACCCCCGAATCCCGTTTGCTTGATAATGCCTTCAGTTCAGCGGTGATTGAGGAGAAAGTCACTCCGGACTTGGGCGCCGAAGCGGAAAATTTTGAAATCACCCAAAAGGTCAAACTGACAGCGCTGGTGTTTAGCGAAGCGGATGTGCGCGATTTACTGGTAGAACGCATCGTCCGTTTGTTGCCGCAAAACAAATTTTTACTGCCCCAAAGCCAGCAAAAACTCGAAGTCAAATTTGTTTCGCTTGATCTCAACAGCGGCACGGGTACGCTCCACGCGCACTTTGAATCTTCGGTGCAGTACCAGATTAACACGGATTTTGTCATCCGCAGTTTGCCGAAAAAAACCGCCGCGCAAGTAAAAGAAATTTTATTGTCGCGTCCGGAAATAGCCAACGTGGAGGTCAAACTTTCTCCTTTTTGGGTAAAAACCGTGCCGCGTTTTTCCAGCAAAATATCATTCAAGATCGATAGCCCAAAATGAAACCGCTGGTCGTTCTTTCTCTCGGCGGCTCGGTTGTGGTCCCAAAAGAAATCGATTTGGATTTTTTGCGAAAATTTTCGCGGTTCGTCCGCCGGAATTCGGGCCGGTGGCGGTTTATCATTGCCGTCGGCGGCGGGAAAACCTGCCGGGTCTATCAGGAAGCGGCCAGAAAGTTGGGGGTAAAAAATCGCGGTGCACTGGACTGGATCGGCATAAAATCCACTTGGCTGAACGCCGAGCTATTGCGGGCGCTGCTGGGGAACGTTGCCGAAGCGAAAGTCTATACGGGAGGCCGAGTAGTTTTCCGCAAACCAGTGTTAATCGCCGCAGGAGACGTACCAGGGTCTTCCACGGATCACGATGCGGTCAGTTTGGCGTTGCGTTTTGGAGTAAGGCGGATCTGCAATTTAACCAACATCCCTTATGTCTATGACAAAGACCCGAAGAAATTCCGATCCGCCAAGCCATTGAAATTTTTGACCTGGAAGCGTTATTTACAAATTGCCCATTCCACGTGGCGGCCGGGGGTTAATCTGCCTTTTGACACGGTCGCGAGTCGGCTCGCGCGAAAATCTGGATTAAAGGTTATAATAGCCAATGGAAAAAATCTTCGTAATCTTCAGAATATTTTAGAAGGCAAGGAGTTTACCGGCACCATAATATTTTGATGAAATTGGGATAAGAACCTATTCGAAAAATTCCTTTTGCCTGCAATTTCAGAATTTTGGCAGCTTGTCTCAAAAAATTTCTCGGCTTAAGCTTCGGCTAAACCTCAAAATTTGTTTGAGCCAATCTACCTAAAATTCTGAAATTTCGTCTTAAAATTATTTTTCGAATAGGTTCTAGAATTCTTTTTCATAGTGTTTATGCGAAATTTTTTAATTCTTGTTGCCGCAGTCGCGGCCGCCGTCATTATTGGAATTATCTTGATGCCCAAATCCACCGGCCCCAACGGCAACGTGCCCGACCAAGTCGCAGACCAGACCGGCTCACAAGACCAGTCCGGCAAGCCCGATATTTTTAACAAACGGGCCGTTATGGAAACTTCCTTGGGGAGTTTTACTCTTGAATTTTATCCCCAAGATGCGCCAAAGGCCGTGGAGAATTTTTTGGGACTGGCGCAAAAAGGTTATTACGACGGCGTGACTTTTCATCGCGTGGTTAAGGGCTTTGTTGTGCAAGCGGGCGATCCAACCGGAACGGGCCGGGGCGGCGAATCGTTTTTCGGCGGCGCCTTTGAAGACGAACTTAATCCGACCGCGGCCAGTTACCAAGCGGGTTACCAAAAGGGCGTACTGGCGATGGCCAATCGCGGGCCGCACACCAACACCTCCCAGTTTTTCATTATGCTGGCCGACACCCCGCTTGATCACTTATACACGATTTTCGGCAAGGTTGTCGCGGGTCAGGATGTTGTCGATAAAATCGGAATGGTAGCAATTGATCCCAAAACCGACAAGCCCGTTGAGCCGGTAGTGATAAAGCGCATGAAAGTAGAGGATGAGTAATTTAACATCCCCGATGGCAAAGAGCGGCCTTGGTAAGAAACACCCAAGTTATGCAGACCGTTAATTTTCCAGTTTTCAAAACGAAAATTGCAGGCGTGGTAAAAAAATTCGATCTTGCCGGCCCCGCGGGCCGGCGAGAGTATTTTGAGGCCAAGGCCGGCAAAGAAATTGCGGCGCTGAAAGATTATCTGCGCCGGAATACCTTTGTCGGGTATCTTTTGGGCAAGAAAAATTCCGGGAAAGGCACTTACTCCAAGTTGTTTATGGAAGCGGTGGGCGAAGAACACGTGGGACACGTGGCCATCGGCGATATTGTGCGCGACGTCCATGCGGGGCTTTCCGATCCGGTCAAGAAAAAAGAGTTAATTGGTTTTTTCGAAAAAAACTATCGCGGCTTCCACACCTTGGAAGAAGTTGTCCAGGTCATTGAGGGGCGCGACACCATGTCCTTGATTCCCGCGGAACTGGTCTTAACCATGATCAAGTACGAGATCGGCAGGCGACCGAAAAAAGCCATTTTCGTCGACGGCTTTCCGCGAGCGCTGGATCAAATTGCTTACTCGCTTTTTTTAAAAGAATTAATCGGCTATCGCGATGATCCCGACTTTTTGGTGTTTATTGACGTGCCGGAAGCGGTGATCGACGAACGGATTAAGTATCGCGTGGTTTGCCCGAAGTGCAAAACCCCGCGCAATCTAAGACTTTTGGCCACCCAAGAAGTCGGATACGATGCGGAAAAAAAAGAGTTTTTTTTAATTTGCGACAATCCCACTTGCGACCGCCAAAGAATGGTGGCCAAAGAAGGAGACCAGCTGGGCATTGAGCCGATCCGTAAGCGTCTGGAGGTTGACGATCAAATTTTTCAACAGCTTTTGGGTCTGCACGGCGTAGCGAAAGTCTTGCTTCGGAATTCTGTTCCGGTCGAAAGCGCCGCAGAAAGCGTTGACGATTACGAAATTACCCCGGCTTATGATTACGAGTTTGATCCGTCCACCAAGAAAGTCAGGGTTTTAGAACGGCCGTGGGTGATCAATGACGACAACGGCGTTCCCTCTTACAGTTTACTGCCCCCGGCGGTGGTGGTCAGTTTCTTAAAGCAAGTCGCCAAAGTGCTGGAGCTGTAGCCGAGGGTATTTTATAATCGCAGTAACTACGCAATATGCGTGGAGAAAGAAGGCATTCGAGCACCCCGTCAGAACTAGAAGCGTTAGCCGCGCTGCAAAGGGACCGCAGGCAAAAAAAAGCCGAAGAGGCGGAAGAACAGAAGGAAGAAGAGCCCAAAGAGGAATAGCGGGGTTCGGGGAAAACATCAAGCCAGCCGTTTAATCAATTTTCGATCAAACTTGTACGCTTGACAGGTTTGATTTTTTTGATAAAATAAGATTTTGCAACAGTTTTTCCTGTGATCTCTTGGGAAGGGGATTGAGCTCACAGGAGGGATTTATGCTGGACGGAATGAACAGTTGGCCGTTGTTGGTTTATTTCTACGACGCCCAAGGCCGCCACGCCGAGCCGGTTCCAGTCAACGATCTTCCACAGCTGGAAGCCCTGATGCGGGGCGAGATCAAGCGGGCGATCAGACAACACTTGGAGGTGATGGTTACCGACGGCGATAACGTCGCGGTTTTTCACTCCCAACACGGCCGGATTATTTTTCCGACTTCTGACGACCTGGCAGGCGTTTTTGGTTAGACGACCCCCTGGTCGTTTTTATATTTCGTCACTGTCTTGGCGGGGTTAGGGTTTAATTATTAGCCATTGTGGATAAAAACTCGTTGAGCAATTCAATATGAAGTGTATAATGAGCGTGGAGAAAAAATTATGGAGATTTTAGCTGTTATTTTTGTCTGGCCTTTCATCATCTTCGCCTTGGGACTTGCCTTTGTGGCCTTGTCTGACGCATCCGGGCATTGGTTTCCTTCATTCTCCTGGCTGTGGGTAGTGCTGACATTAACAGTTGGTTATTTTATTCTTCGGAATAGACGCAAGGCGCAAAAGGCCGAATGGACCCCACAGCAGCAGCTGACGATTTTGCGGAAGGGGACGGTTATTATTTCCATCGCGCTTCTGCTCCCGGTTTTTACAAGATATTTGTTTGCCACATTAGGAAATGTTTTTTTCGCGATTTTACTAAGCTTGGTTTTAGGTTTTGGTTTTACCCTATGGGGATTTTTCCTCAAAGGGAACACCGTATTAAAATACAGTAATGT
>JACQJK010000113.1 GCA_016205055.1 Candidatus Doudnabacteria bacterium | reverse complement strand
TTGACGCTCAGGCAGCCTTCATATACCAAATCGGTTTCCAAAATAGAAGGCTGGTGGAGTGTGGTGCACGAGTGGCGTGGTATAGCCCTGTTTATTATCAGGCAAAAAAGATACAGGGCTTTAGTTTTCTTTTTCGCGTTTTGGCAAGCTGTCCAGGACGCCATAGACTTGTTTAGTCAGCTATTTTTTACATTCATAAATATTCCTACGCGTTTCTTTGGTTTTATATACGCCGCCAACAGGATTTTACAGGGGGTGGGCGGACAGCTCGCCTATCTGCTTAAAAGAACCATGAGCACTTTGCAAATGATCGGTTTTTTTAGTATATCTTTAGTACTTTTCTTTTTTACCGGGGGTTTTGCAAATCAGTATGTCGGCCTTCTTTTATTCCCGGCGAGAAATTTCCTGGAAGGACTATCTGTCCCGCTCCGAAGCGGTATGTTAAACAAAGAAATTACTAAGGGAAACAGAATTACCTTACTTTCGGTAAAGCCGACCCTAACGCGACTAATCCAAACTGTTTTGGTGTTTGTCCTTGGACTTTTATTTGATACCCTTTCGGTGACCCATGTTTTCCTGACTACTGGAGTTGCGGTAGCTGTAATACTATTTCTGTTATACATTACGGCGGCTCGCTCATTGGTACCTGAAAAGGCCTAAGCTGCGCGTCGTGCCAACGGAGTTGGCACGAAATCCGGCGACGGCGGAAAGCGCAAGGGCGCGCAAAAATTCCCCCCAACCCCCTTCTTTTTTTGCCCGCCCGAGCGTCAGGTTTTGTTCCTGCCGCGCGAAGCGCGGCAATTAATCAGAGTTTTGTTCAAAAAAGTTAGAAAGGTATTCAGTAATTGGAACCAGTTGAAGCATCAAGTCATGCTTAAAATCGCTCATCGCGGCGCAAGCGGATACGAAACGGAAAACACCCTTGCAGCTTTTGAAAAAGCGCTCAAACTTGACGCTGGCATGGTGGAATTGGATGTCCGGGTGTGTGGAAGCGGGGAGCTTGTCGTATTCCACGACCGAAATTTAAAGCGCATGACTGGGGTTGATGGATTAATAGCGAATACAAGTGTGGGGGAAATAAAAAAACTGACGCTTCGTGGGGGCCGGAAAATCCCCACACTCAACGAGTTGATCGAATTCCTAAAACCCTACCCGATCGAAATCAATTTAGAAATAAAAGCCCGCAGCGCCATCGCTGCATTAACGCATACCTTGCGGAGGATCGAAAAAAACAACAAAGCGCTTTTTGAACGGTTGCTTGTTTCGTCATTCTACCCGAGCCACTTGGCTGAAATAAAAAATGTTTTTCCCAATTTACGGATCGGATTGATCAGTTTTCTGGTCAGGGGCGATTTGAGCTTTATCAAGACACATCAATTCTACTCCCTACATCTTTACAAAAGGGGGCTGAACAAAAAAATTATCGAGCGGATAAAAAAATCGGGGGCTAAGGTTTTTGTCTGGACATTAAACCAGCCGGCGGAAATCGCCCGGTTTCAGTCCTGGGGCTGTCAGGGAATGTTTTCCGACTACCCCGATCGGCTATGAAATAATAAAGTCCAAAAAGCTCCATGTATCCAATCGTTGGAATTTTGGAAAGCGACAAAGACGCAGGTGTCTATGTGCGGGACGAACTAGGGCAAAAGCACTTGCTGGATTGCAAAATCTGGAGTGGCTATTTAAAACACTGGATAGGAAAGGCGGTGCAAGCAAGAATTCTGCGGGAGAAAGATTACGAATCCGGAAAACCGCTGGCATTACTCTGGCCGCAGAAAAAACCGCGCGAGGAATCAGGAAAGAACTTTCTTGAACTTTATTTTCTAGAACGCCTGGCTAAATACTGGGGTTCGCTTTTCGGTCACAGCGCGATAAATCTTAACGGACGTGTGTTCAATTTCGCCCACAAACTTAATGAAAACGAGGAGATGAGCGAAGAGGAATTTTTCTATCGGCCGGCATTGGGAGAATTCGCGCCTAATCTGCACGGCAAGTACGACACAAGCGACCCCGAAAAGCCCCATTATGATAAATTTGGCAGAGTATTTATGCGCACGATTCACGCTTTTCGGATTGAAGGGTGGGAAACCTCTGCGCTTATTGCCTACTACCGAGAGATGCTAGCCCAAATTAAAAACCGCGGAGACATCCGTAAAGATGAATATCGGGACTTCAATCCCATTACGCAAAATTGCGTGACCATTATCCGCGACGGCCTGCGGAGTACCGTCTTAAAGCAAGTAAAAGGAATACTGCCAAAAGACTTTTTCGCGTCCTGCGTGCTGGAATTTTTAAAACTCAAAAAGCAGCGCCCCATAACTATAAGTTTCTCAACCATCCCCCAGATCCTCGTGCCAGAAGCGCCAAAAAGCCGTAGTGTGCCCTTGCTGAACCCCGTAAATTTTCTTCGCCGACTGTCGCTCAAAAAACTAACCTTAACCAACCTGTGAAATGACCCACCTTCGCTCAAGCCCGGACTTCCTGGCCAGAGAAATAAATAAAGGGCCATCCGCCGAAGTCCGCCTGAGGCGGACGAAGGCGGACAAGAGAGCTTCGGTGGATTCCACTGCTTCTGACGTATTGGCATCGCTTCGCTCGCCGTCAGAAGCACCGGCCTCCGGGCCGGAGAGCTTCACTGCAGGGCAAAACTATATTGGGATCACGGTTGTATTCTTTTGCCACGACGGGAGAGGAAACTTCTTGCTGGCCAAAAGAAGTAAGCACGCGCGTGACGAACAGGGGAAATGGGATATTGGGGGCGGGGCGGTAAAATTTGGAGAAACCTTGGACCAAGCGGTGCAAAGAGAAGTGAAAGAAGAATATGGTGCCCGAGTATTAACTCGCAAATTTTTAGGTATAAGAGAAATTTTTCGCAAAAAAACCCACTGGATTGCTTTTGATTTCAAAGTTCTTGTTGATCCATCCCTAGTAAAAATCGGGGAACCGAAAAAGTTCGAAAAATTAAAGTGGGCAAAACTCAAATCACTGCCAAAACCGCTCCATTCCCAGCTCAATACTTTTTTTAAAAAGTACCGTCGTTGGCTCTAAGCTCCGCATACAAATGTCGAGGGCGAAAAAGAAAATCCGCTCGATACTAACGAACGGATTTTCTTCATTTTATCCGCCGCCGCCGAAAACTCCGGGCGTAAGCCCTGAGATGAAGGCGGTACGGACATCGCACGTGGTGTGAGCTTATGTAAAGTTCGCTCCGGCGGATTCCGCACGAATATCCAGGCGGATAACCCGCCGCATCCGCCTCAGGCGGAGAAGGCGGGTAATTGAAGATGCCGAGCGCAAGCCCGTGGGGCTTCATATTCCTAAGCCCTCAATCTGCGCTAAGACCTGATTATTGGCCTGAATCCAGGACTGGTTGTTCCATCCGACCCAGCGCGTCATCATTTTTTTCGGGGTGGTAAGGCCGCTGTCGTGATATTTTTGAATCAGGTCGTTGGCGTCAATAATCCCTTGGGCAAAGCTCGGATAATATCGGTGATAACGAGCGCCGCCAATGCCCCAGCAATTATTGCCCAACTGCCGGCGGCACATGTTGCTTTCCGCTTGAGCAATCGATACAATCACCTTCCAGTTGGGTTGGAGCAACAAGGTCCCGACATGATCTTGCAAGGGGGACTGTTTTTGTTCAAGATAGTTTTTTAAAATTCTCACTTTATTGTCGGGGGCATCTGACAAACTATACTGGCGGCTCGGATTTTTTAGATCTTCCATTTTTATTTCAAAGGCGAGTCGTGGTGTGTTTTGAAACCGAACGCCTTGGGCTAGCGCCGTTTGGGGAAAAACCCAAACCAGCGCTGCCGATAAAGACAGGATCGTTAAACCCTGCTCCAGCAAGGACGCACAAGCGACC
>JACQJK010000109.1 GCA_016205055.1 Candidatus Doudnabacteria bacterium | reverse complement strand
ATATATAGCCAAACTGATTACATCAAACTCACAAAATGCTCACCCCCCTTCCAAAAATTTAGGCGGGTGAATAAAAAATACTGGCGAAACACCAGTAAAAAACAATCTTTTGCAAAGAAAGCTTTACTCGTGAATCGTTATCCGCGCTCGGCAAGCTTGTTAAGCTTTACGCGCCGGAACCTACTCACAAATCAACGTCAGTTGTAATTTGCGGACAAGCAGCGCTTGCCGGCAAGTCACAAATGAAATTGCTGTTGCATCCCCTTACATTTTGATTTCCACATCAACGCCCGCGGGAAGATTTAAAGAACTTAAAGAATCTATGGTTTTGGGCGTCGGGTTAAAAATATCCACGAGCCGCCGGTGCATCCGCATTTCGAACTGGTCGCGCGAATCCTTATGCACAAAAGTGGAACGCAAAACGGTGTACCGCTTTTTCTCGGTTGGCAGAGGAATCGGTCCGGATATTGCCGCTCCGCTCCGCCGGGCCGTATCCACGATTTGCTTTGCGCTCTGGTCAATGAGCTTGTGATCGTAAGCGGAAATCTTGATCCGGATCCTTTGCTTTGGTTGTTCTTCGGCCATTGTCGGGCTGTAAGGTGCGCTTAATCCACATTAAAAGTAGCTTTGTGTCGCCGTTTAGCTACTGCACCAGTTTATCTAAGAGTAAAAAAAAAGTCAAATCTTTTATGGTGTAAGAGTTTGGTGAACAATGCTACAACTACGCATGTTTACTGTTCGAGCTTGCCTGTCCCGGCCTCTCGGCCATGAGCTCGCCGTTCGAGGCCTTGAGCCCATCAGGCCCGAATGGGAGGCCGAATGGGTGCAGTCGAGGGGTCGAGAACCTTATTCTTCTCCATTCTCTTGACTCTGCTCGAAACGAGGTATGCGCTTCTCGACTCCTCCCGCGACTTCGCTCGGGATCCGCTCGAAGGATAAAATATTGATTATTCACCAAGAAAACTTCGAAAGCCCTTCGGGCGGTAATTTCCTCTTTTTTTACTGGAGCCGTATAATGATATCGTTAACCATGCGCGTACCCGGTTAAAAAAACGAGGGAACAATGCCCAAGACCAAGATAACGAGGGTTCGCCTGCTAATCGCTTTTATCTGGCTGATGGTAGCGATCGGAACAGGTGTGGTCATCGCCGTGGCTGTTTGGGAAAACGACCGGAAGAACCCCCAGCCGCTGTTCAAAACTCGCCCTACGGCCAGCAAGAGAATGCCGTTCGAAGCCCGCCCGATGTCTGAAACGGGCAAAAAGCCCATTGCCGCTCGCTAAAGGTGTCCAACGATGTTTGTCCCCAAAAGGGGACTTTTTTTACCGACACCACAACGGTAGCTGAACAAAAAAGCCAAGGAATCCTTGGCCACTAAAAAGCGGCAACTTCGATCAGCGCTTGGCCCTGGGTGTAAACCGCGGGGTCAAGCGGAATGTCACGATGCACGCGCACGAAACGCGTTGCCAACGGCGGGATTTCCCAGGAATCGCCAATCAGACCAACACGACCAAAACTGACCGGCGTTTCACCTGCTTTGACGCACACCCAAGTGCCCTCTGGCAGGTCGCAGTGATACGCGACGCCTTCCCCAACCGTTGCCGCCGCAAGCCAACCGTCCACCCGAAACTCCGACAACGAAACCGCCCGTCCTTGTCCAACGATAATCATATGGCCTCCTGACTTTGCGAATCAAACTATATTAACAAAACAGGCGAGAGGTGTCAAAATTTATCAGAAAGGTGCTTCGCGTTGTTCCTGCGGTACAAAAAAACTTTCCTGCCTCGGCAGGAAAGTTTTTTGATCAAACCCGCTTCCAAGCCCGGCTCCGCCGGGCTAAGGAACGGGAAGCGCGTAAGTCCTATTTATTTCAAAATTTTTGTCACTACTCCCGCTCCCACCGTGTGTCCGCCTTCGCGGATGGCAAAACGCTGTTGTTCTTCCAGCGCCACTGGAGTGATAAGCTTGATCGTAAACTTCACGGTGTCGCCGGGCATAACCATTTCTGCGCCTTCTGGTAAACTTACCTCGCCCGTCACGTCGGTGGTGCGAAGATAGAACTGCGGTTTGTAGCCCTTAAAGAACGGGGTATGTCGTCCGCCTTCTTCTTTGGTAAGAATGTAGACCTCCGACTCAAAATCGGTATGAGGGGTGACAGAGCCGGGCTTGGCCACAACCTGACCTCTTTCCACTTCCTCTTTTTTCACGCCGCGAAGCAAGACGCCCGCGTTATCACCGGCGCGGCCTTCGTCTAAGGTCTTATTGAACATCTCAATACCGGTCACCACGGTTTTCTGCGTTGGCTTGATTCCGATTATTTCCACTTCTTCGGAAAGCTTGACCATGCCGCGCTCGATTCTGCCGGTCACCACGGTGCCTCGCCCTTCAATCGAGAACACGTCTTCAATCGGCATCAAAAACGGCTTATCCACGTCTCTGACGGGCTCGGGAATATAGCTGTCGATGGCGTCAATCAGTTCTTGAATGGCTTTTTCGCCGTCCGCGTCGCCCTCAAGGGCCTTTAAGGCCGATCCCCGAATAATCGGGATTTCTTTTCCGGGATACTCGTACTTGTTTAACAACTCCCGCACTTCTTCTTCGACCAAATCAACCAGTTCTTTTTCCGAAACCATATCCACCTTGTTCAAGAAAACCACCAATCGCGGCACACCCACTTGCCGAGCAAGCAGGATATGCTCGCGGGTTTGCGGCATCGGTCCATCAGCGGCTGACACCACCAAAATCGCGCCGTCCATTTGCGCCGCGCCGGTAATCATATTCTTGATGTAGTCGGCGTGTCCGGGCGCGTCGATGTGGGCATAATGACGCTTGTCGGTTTCGTACTCGACGTGAGAAGTATTAATCGTAATCCCCCGCTCTTTTTCCTCGGGCGCGTTGTCGATGGAATCGAAGGAACGAACCTTAGCAAGCCCCTTTTTTGCCAGGTACGAAGTAATCGCCGCCGTCAAAGTGGTTTTGCCGTGGTCCACGTGACCAATGGTTCCCACGTTGATATGCGGCTTTTTGCGTTCGTATTTTTCGGTCATAGGTGAGGATTTCCTTATTCTTTCCGCCCAAGGCGTATGCCTCTTTTTATCCACCCGCGAATCTTGGGGCAGAGTTCCAGGGCTGTTAATTAATGTTTGCGACGCTTTTTAAATCTTGGTAAAACTAATTATAAAAATTCGAAGAGTGGTTGTCAAGTTAGCGCACAAAAACTAATCAAAATCTTCCAGGGGCTCAATGTACAAATTCTCTTCCCGATCTTTGGAATCGTCCGATACTTCCGCGCGCGCTGGTTCTGAATCCTCCGAGATTTCTTCCACTTGCGCTTGATTGATTAAACTGTTTAACTCCTCGGTTTCCCGCTCTAGATTTTCCAGGCGCGCTTGCAAAGGACGCAGGTCGCCATCTCGACGTTGCTCGAGGCGACCTTGAGCGGAGTCGAAGAGGTCGCCATCTCGACGTTGCTCGAGGCGACCTTGAGCGTAGACGAAGAGGTCGCCAACT
>JACQJK010000112.1 GCA_016205055.1 Candidatus Doudnabacteria bacterium | reverse complement strand
TGCACGGCCATCTGGTCGCCGTCAAAGTCGGCGTTAAAGGCCGCGCAGACGAGGGGGTGAATTTGAATCGCTTTACCTTCGATCAACACCGGCTGGAAGGCCTGAAAACCCAAACGGTGGAGGGTTGGCGCGCGATTTAGCAACACGTAGCGCGAGCGGGTGACTTCTTCGAGAATGTCATAAACTTCTTCCCGGCCTTGTTCAATCAACCGGTTGGCGCTGCGCACATTGTGAGCGTATTCGCGAGCGATGAGCTTGGAAATTACGAACGGCTTAAACAGTTCCAGCGCCATCTTTTTCGGCAACCCGCATTGGTTTAACTTCAGATAAGAGCCGACGACGATTACCGAACGACCGGAGTAATCGACGCGTTTGCCCAACAAATTTTGGCGAAAGCGTCCTTGCTTGCCTCGCAGCATATCGGCCAGCGATCGCAACTTGCGACGCTGGCCGGTGGAGGCGGTAACTTCTTTACCATGACGGATGGAATTGTCAAGCAACGCGTCCACCGCTTCCTGCAGCATTCGCTTTTCGTTCCGGACAATCACTTCGGGAGCGCCAATGTCCAGTAACTTCTTTAACCGATTGTTCCGATTGATGACGCGACGATAAAGATCATTAAGATCAGAAGCGGCAAACCGACCGCCGTCCAACTGGACCATGGGGCGGAGATCCGGCGGAATCACGGGTAATTGGGTCACAAACATCCACTCCGGCCGCAGGGAATTAATAATCATGTTTTGCACGAGCTTCGTCCTTTTGAGGAGCTTACGCTTGTTATTGCCTTCCGAGGCGTTGACCATGGCTAGCTGGAGTTCAGACAAAAGCGCTTCTAAATCCAATTCCTTGACGAGTTGAAAAAGGGCTTCCGCGCCAATGCCGGCCTGAAAAACGGGGCCGTACTTCAAAGATAAATCCCGATAAGTCAGCTCGGAAATAATCTGGTATTTCTTGATGGATTTCAATTCGCTTCTGGCTAAATCCCGAATTTTTTCTAGACGACCGACCTCCTCCAGCTGGTTATCCCGCAGCCGATTCGTTTGCTCGTCAACCTCCGCCTTTAAAAGCTCGGGATCTTTGCCGGTACTACCGGATTTTGGTTTTGCGGATTTTACTTGCTGGATCAATCGGTCGTAGCGCTCGGCAATCTCCTTGGACTTGCTCTTAAACTCACGCTCGATTTGCTCCAAGGTTTTTGCTCGCGCCTCCTCGTCAAGGTAGGTAACGATGTAGGCGGCAAAATAAATTATTTTCTCCAGCTCCTGCGGAGTCAGGTCTAAAATCGAACCGATCCGGCTGGGCACGCCGCGCACAAACCAAATGTGCGAAACGGGGGAGGCAAGACCAATATGCCCCATCCGCTCTCGTCTGACGATCGAGCGAGTAACCTCGACCCCGCACTTGTCGCAAATCACCCCTTTATAACGGATACGCTTATACTTGCCACAATAGCACTCCCAGTCCTTAACGGGCCCAAAGATTTTCTCGTCAAATAAGCCGTCTTTTTCCGGCCGTTGCGTCCGATAATTAATAGTTTCCGGCTTGGTGACTTCGCCGTGTGACCAAGATAAAATCGTTTCGGGACTGGCGAGTTTAATCCGCACCGATTTAAATTCTGAAGCTTGTCCAAACATACAAAAAAACTATCGGACGATATTTTTCTCCTTCTTTTTTATCCTGACCTTTTTCTTCCCCGTCCCGCCGACCTGATCTGCCTTTTCCGCCTCCGCAACAGGCGCGGTCAACTCGTGAATCTCTCCAGCGGCGCTCTCCGCGTCCGGCACTGACTGGTTGCCCATCAGCTCAACGTCCAAAGACAGCGACTGTAACTCCTTGACCAAAACGCGGAAGGATTCGGGCACATTGGGCTTCCGAATGGGTTCCCCTTTGACGATCGATTCATAGGTTTTGCTTCTCCCGACCACGTCATCAGATTTGATGGTCAACATTTCTTGCAAAGTATGAGCAGAACCGTAACCTTCCAATGCCCAGACCTCCATCTCCCCAAACCGCTGCCCGCCAAACTGGGCTTTGCCTCCCAGCGGCTGTTGAGTAATTAAAGAGTAAGGACCGGTGGACCGGGCATGCATTTTGTCATCAACCAAATGGTGCAGCTTCATCATGTAAATCACTCCGACCGAAACCGGCTCTTGAAAGGTTTCCCCGGTTTTGCCGTCGTAAAGCGTGATCTTGCCGCTTGCGGGCAATCCCGCCACTTTCAACTCGCGCTTGATATCATATTCTTTCACCCCGTCAAGCGCGGGAGAAATCACTTTATAACCAAGCTTTTTGGCCGCCATACCCAAATGTGTTTCTAAAACTTGGCCTAAATTCATGCGCGAAACTATCCCTAGCGGATTCAGAATGATATCCACCGGGGTTCCGTCGGCCAAAAAAGGCATGTCTTCAACAGGAATAATACGGGACACAACTCCTTTGTTGCCGTGACGGCCGGCCATTTTGTCACCTACCGAAACCTTGCGTAACACGGCCACGGAAACCTGAATCGAACGAATCACCCCGGTTGCTAACTTATCCCCGCGATCCCGAGAAAATTCCTCAACGGCAATCACTTTCCCATATTCCCCGTGGGGCAAATTCAAGGACGTATCCTTCACGTCTCGCGACTTTTCTCCAAAGATCACCCGCAACAACTTTTCTTCCGCGGTCAGATCAGTTTCGCCTTTCGGAGTAATCTTCCCAACCAGAATGTCGCCCGCCCGCGCCTGAGCACCGACGCGGATAATCCCGTTCTCGTTCAGGTCTTTCAATTTTTCCTCACCGACATTGGGAATGTCGCGAGTGACGACTTCTTGACCCAGTTTTGTATCCCGAACGTCAATCTTAAAATCCTCAATATGGATGGAGGAAAAATTGTCATTCTCCACCACGCGCGATGAAATCAAAATGGCATCCTCGTAATTCCCTCCTTCCCAAGACATAAAAGCCACCAACAAGTTCTGGCCGAGCGCCAACTCGCCTTGGTCGGTTGCGGCTCCGTCTGCCAGCGCTTGGCCCTTCAACACCCGTTCCCCCTTCTTGACGATCGGCCGCTGGTTGATGCAAGTCGAGGTGTTGGAACGGATAAACTTTTTTAAAGGATATTCATGCTTCGTCCCCTTGTCGTCCAAAACAATAATCCGCTCACCCGTGACTGTAGCGACTACCCCGTCGGACTCCGAAATGACAATCTGTCCAGAATCAAAAGCGGCTTTCTCCTCCACTCCCGTCCCGACTATGGGGGCCTGGGGGCGAATGCAGGATACCGCCTGGCGCTGCATGTTCGAACCCATCAAAGCACGGTTCGCGTCGTCGTGCTCCAAAAACGGGATCAAAGACGTGGTGATACTAATGATTTGTTTGGGAGAAACGTCCAGATAATCAATCTCTGCAGTCGCCGCCATGGCAGGGACCCCGCGAACCCTAACGCTCGCTCGCTCGTCGATAAAATCCCCATGCTCGTCACGCGGAATGGTCGCCGGGCCGATAACCACGTGCTCCTCTTCAAAAGCGTCCATATAAACAATTTCTGAAGAAGCGAAAGGTTTGATGCGGATTTTATCCGTTTTGATTTTTTTTGAAATCTCCGCGGCCGCAGTAGCGCTGATCTTCTGACCAGCGGGCACCAAAACTGCGCCGGAAGCAGGATCAAGTAAATCGTTCAACGCGGTTTTGCCGGGCAGAGCCTTGACTGAATTCTCCACGAACTTAACGACTTTTTGATAGGGGGTTTCCAAAAAACCGTACTTGTTCAAACGGGCATAACTTGCTAAATGAGCTACCAGGCCGATGTTGGGGCCTTCTGGTGTGGTAATCGGGCACAAACGGCCATAATGACTGCGATGGACATCGCGCACTTCAAAACCAGCGCGTTC
>JACQJK010000111.1 GCA_016205055.1 Candidatus Doudnabacteria bacterium | reverse complement strand
TCTAGAAATTACTCAACATTTTCAAGATTTTATTTACGCTCAATCTCCCGCCATTAAAATTGCTGTGCCTCGATTCTCATGACTTGCCGGGCATCGTCCTCTGTACTCTTACGCGCGTATAGAAAATATTTTGGTTTGTTCATAGTGTTTTTAGATACGAAACAGACAAATCCGCCGTCTTTAATTTTTGCCCAGCCAGCCAGTTCGCCGCGAAGCGGCGAACCATTTTGCGGAGCGCGGCCGCCATGCGGCCGCGCGGAGCAACCCTTTCAAATCGTGAAGTTTCTATTGGCGGAAGAGGTGGGATTCGAACCCACGATGAGCTTTCGCCCATACGGCTTTTCGGGAGCCGCGCCTTCAACCACTCGGCCACTCTTCCATATTCTCGTCCGCCTGGGGCGGACTCGGTCAAAAAACTGTGGCCTTCGTGGTTCCGGGGTTGTTTTTTACAACCCATTGATTCCTGCGTCACTCGGAATCAATCCACTCGGCCACTCTCCATTATACAATTCTCTGTCCGGATGAAATCGTTTCACCGGGCTGACTCAACAACAGTTTGACCGGCGCGAACGACTTGCGGTGAGCCGGACACGGTCCAAACTGTTTTAACCGATCGTAGTGTAATTTAGTCGGGTAGCCCTTGTGTTGATCAAACCCGTACTCGGGATATTCGGCGTGAAGAGTTTTGCAGACGTTATCGCGAGTCACCTTGGCTAAGATCGAGGCGCAGGCAATGGATAAAATTTTTGCGTCTCCGTCGGGGATCGCGCGCTGGGGAATGGACAGTTCCGGGATCATGAAATTTCCATCAACGAAAATAAATCCCGGACGCGCTTTCAAACTTTCGATCGCTCGTTTCATGGCGAGCAGACGGGCGTGAAAAATATTGAGCCGGTCGATTTCCTCGACCGTGGCGCTGCCCACTCCCACGGAAACGGAATTCACAAAAATTATTTTAACCAAGTCGTCGCGCTCCCGCTCCGATAGCAGTTTGGAATCCTTGACCGGGTGCCACCACTTATTTTTTGTGCGCAGTTTCCCGGCCTTTGCCGCGTCCAAAACTACGGCCGCGGCCACGACCGGACCGGCCAGCGGGCCCACCCCGACTTCATCCACCCCGGCAATTGCGCCGCGGGTGCGTAGGAGTCGCGATTCTTCCATAAAGGTCGGATTCATACTTTAACTAACCGTTGATTTTAATTTTAGACCTTTGCAGCTTTTGCCTGCCTTCATTATATCCTATTTCCCCGCAAAAAAAAGCCGGTTTTATTATCCCTGCCAGAATACTCCCGCTTTTTAAAGCGGGAGATGAATGGCAGCCCGGAGCCCTGTACCGTACGGTACAGGGCGGAGGGGATAACCCCGACATTCAGCCGGTCGGCCCAAGCAATCCCAAGGCCGACAGACGGGTATTCCTTTGAGGAATACCCCGTCCGCCTAGGCGGACGGGGTCGGTTATTCCGGCTTGCTCTCTCTTGAAGTGTTTTTTTGAAATGCTAACCTATCACGTGGAGCACTTGCGGAGCAGCAAGGCCCAATAACTCCAACTGTTTTTGTCCTCGCTCTTGTTTCGAAGCGAGTTTTTTGATGTGCGCCGCGATGCGCTCGTCCCCCAATCGCCCGATACTCCACTTCACCTTCCCAAGATCGACCAGTTTAATCTTGAGCTTGGGATAAAGGCTTTGCAATATGCAACCAGTGGACAGCTCCTCAACTCCCGCGGCCGCTCGGTCAAAAATACCGTCGGCGACTAACATAAACCCAGTCAGGGCTAAATAGCGCAAGTTCCAGACAGCCAAGGTGTTCCATGGAATCGTTACGCCGGAACCGGTGGCAGTTCCGTTTCGAAAATCGTGTCCTGATAAAACCGCTCCGGCTACCAATGTGTCGTGATCCAATTGAACCAGCAAACGCTTGAGGAGCTCGTCGGTCAACTCCACTTCGGGGGAACAAAATAAAAGGTGAGAAAACCCGGCTTGCGCGGCCGCAAAAACCAAATGGTTAAGAGTTGGGGTGAATCGGCCTCCAAAACCAATGCGCACCACCTCAACCCGGGGAAGGTTTAAATCGCGAAAGTAGTTTGCGGCCACCGCAGAGTCGGTTTCTTGATTAATTGCTAAAAACACTTTCTCAACGGAACGGGGGGTCTGGCGCAAAAAATTTTCAACCGGCTTTAGTTCTTCTGCATCCCCG
>JACQJK010000110.1 GCA_016205055.1 Candidatus Doudnabacteria bacterium | reverse complement strand
TTTATTGCTGTACGAAAATATTATGGTGCGCGTATATTGGCCAATTTTAGATGTTATTAAACTCTTGGGCCCGAGATTTGTTGAGGAGTTTAATCACAAAAGGATTAACCAAAAAATAACGTTAAAAACAATTTGGCCAAGAACCCAAACACCTCCCCAAAAAAAGTTTCCTTTTTTGCAGGCAGGCATAGAAAGCAAAAGGGAGGTGCGGTTGGCGCCTGAAGGAGTAGATTTTTCTTTAGGGTACACCATTTATGGAAATACAGTGCGGTTTATTTCTTCCTCCAAAGAGAGCTTTGGTTTTTTAATCACTAGTCGAGAATTTGCCCAAACCATGATAACTAATTTTGATATTATTTGGGACAGCTTAAAATAAGATCAGCGTCCAAAGCTACGCATACTGTAGTTCGTATATACCTAAAACAGATATGGATACAAACAAAAAGCAGTTCAAAGGCGAAATTATCATCTATAAGGCCGCGGAAGGCCCGGAAATTCAAGTAAAATTTGAAGACGATTCGGTTTGGCTTTCACAGGCCCAGATTGCCGAGCTTTTTGGCACAAAACGCCCTGCAATCACAAAACACCTTAAAAACATCTTTAAAGCCGCAGAGCTAAGCGAAAATTCAGTATGTTCCATTTTGGAACATACTGCCTCGGACGGCAAAATCTACAAAACCCAGTATTACAATCTCGACGCAATAATAGCAGTTGGTTACCGGATCAATTCAAAGCGCGCTACCCAGTTCCGCATTTGGGCAACCCAGAAGTTGCGGGACTATCTGCTCAAGGGCTTTGTTATAAATGAGAAACGACTACCGGAAGCGCACATTGCCAAACTCAAAGAACTGGAAACCGCACACAAGCTCATCCAGCAGGTATTGGAGAGCAAGCGCTCAGAGGGTTACGAGCGCGAGCTTCTGCGGATTATTTCCGATTATGCCAACACCTGGTTTATTTTGAATTTGTACGATGAGCAAAAGCTGGCGATTGAGAATGTCAGCGAGAGAAAAAGCCAAGGATTGGTTTATGAAGAGGTGATAGAAAATATCGCTCGCTTTCGGGCGCGGCTCAAAACTCAAAAACAAGCCACTGACTTGTTTGGCGTTGAAGTTAGCCACAAACTCTCGTCTATTTTGGGCAGCATTCAGCAATCCTTTGGCGGCAAGTCGTTATATAAAAGTTTAGAAGAAAAAGCCGCTAACCTGTTATACCTGGTCATCAAAGACCATCCTTTCGTGGACGGCAACAAGCGCATCGGCTCGCTGCTATTTTTACTTTACTTGATTGAAAACCGGCTTTTTTACAATCGCCGGGGCGAGAGAAAAATCAACGACACGGCGCTTGTAGCGCTGGCTCTGCTGATCGCCGAATCAAAACCGCAACAAAAAGAGGCGATGGTGAAGTTGGTCGTGAATTTGATTAATAAAAAATAGTTTCGGCCAAGCGGTTGTTAAGAGTATAATAAAAAAACCAGGGGCGAGGAGAGCGAATACTGAACCCCAAATTCGATTCGCTTTCCCGTCCCTGATAGCCCGCTCAATATTTTCTCTCCCCCTTTGCGGGAGAGATGTCCGCCGCAGGCGGACAGAGAGGGGTTTTAGTCGTCACAGCTTTCTGGGTATACGATCCGGGAGGACCAGAAGCCCAAGCTCTCCGGCCAATTGTCGAACGCCGCTATGAAGTGTGAAGACATATTCGATCTTGAGGCACCCATTAAAGTCGATCCCCAGCCGAACATGCCCAATCGATCTTTCAGATTCACCCTCATACTGCCAGAGCGGCAAGGCCACTCCTTCTGGATGAAATGTGCAGTCGCATCCTTGCAATCGGGATGCTAGCTTAATCAAGGTAGATGCCACCTTGACTTGCCTAGCCAGTTTTGCTCGCATGGACCTTTGTTGTATGGTCATTGTGTGCACTCCTTTTTCCTATTTTAAGATGGTTCGGGTTTGATGATTGTGCCTAGTTGCAGGCAATCCTTGGCGCCGTGAACGTGCTTGTCCCGCCTGGCCGTCACCACGATATCAGCCAGTTCGCCCACACAGAAGTGGGCGGTGATCCGCAGATACCAAGCGCCTTCCCGCATTTGACCGTCGTCGTCAAAGTACTGGAAGAGCAAAGCGTCTGGTTCCACTTCTTCCTGCAGCACGTAGTGGTAGTACGAGCCGGCCGCTTGTTTGAGGATGGTGGAGAAGTGAGGGTCGCCCGACATCGCCGTTTTTTTCATACCGCACGACACGGCCGGCTTGATGATGAGGCGATTTGTTAATCCCCCGAGTTCCTCCATGATTTTTTTCAGATATGCCGTCCCCTTGGAAGCCAGGAAAGTTTTGGGAACGTAGAACCGCAGGCGTTCCAGCGACTCTTGAGGTATTTGCGAGCGCAGAATCGCTTCCAGACGCGCATCCTGCTCGCTGTTGCACAAGATGGCCAGAGCGGCCTTTGATCCCATGAACGGCTTGGGCGGGATCAAAAAGTCAATGTGTTCTTCCCGGTACTTGGCGGCCAGTGCCGCATTGAGTTCCGGGCTCCAGTAGAGGAAGGGAAAATCGACAAGGAGAGGCGGAAGCGGTTTTCCGTCCTTGGTCTGCGGCAGCCCGTTTCTGACCACCAACTCCTTTTCTCCCGCCACAACCAGCTCGATACCCAGTTGCTCCAGCGCTTTGCGCAGGATGAGAAACTCCGGCAGGTAGAATCTCTCTTGGTCGGCATAGACAAGCCCGGCTTGATTACCTCCCTCGTTCTTGTTGCGGATAAGCTTGGCAAGCATCTTGGCCACTCCCGGCAAGGTCTTGGCTTGCGGGGCGATGACATCTCGCATCTGGGCGGCCAGTGTCGAATACCCCAGTCCGTGCTTGTTATGGCCATCAACCTCCACAACCGGCAAGGCTATTGTATCGATTCCCCAGCCGCCAAACCCCAAGCAGGCGATCATATCCACTTTGCAAATGGCCGGGCCGCGGCCAGGATGGAGCGTTTGAATCTGCCGGTAGCCTTCCGGAACACCCGTGTTCAGAGCGCGCCGGATCATGCCCCAGCAGGAGCCATGGGTGAGTTTCGGGTCGAACGCTATCGCCGCAATTCTACCCAAGCCCGAAAGGCAGTCCCGCACCGCAACACCCAGTTGTTGCAGGTGGGCAACCTGCAGGTTACTAATCTCGAATACCTCCGGCGACAGCACGAACTTGTGCGTGAGGCGGCGTTCGCCCGCCCACAGACCCGAGTCGACTACCAGAGTTTCCAGAGCTTCTTTCGTTACCATGGTTTCTCCTTGAAGTTGTGAAAGGTGCTTGCCGCGTTAGCGACAAGTTCTGCCGGCGACACTACTGCCATCGGCATGACTTTGCCGCCAAGTTATTTTAGGAGCGCAGGCAACTCAAAAAGTTTTTTGATCGTCAGGTCGGGCCTTTCTGCCGGATTGCTTGGGCGTTCGGTTGAAAATTTACCCCGCTTGAGCCATACGGTTTTCATTCCTAACCTGTTCCCAATCCTTATTTCTTTTTTCACCCGGTCGCCGACAATCGTGCAGTTTTTCAAGTCCACGTCCATTTCGCCCGCAAGTTTTTTCAAACCAGACACCGTTTTTTTCTCGACCAACGTCAATCGATCAAAATATTGATCCATTTCCAAGACCTTGAGCAGCTTTTTCCGGTTCGCGCGCGCTTGGGCTAAAAGGGCCAGCTTAAAACCTTTTTGTTTAAGCGCTTTGAGCACACGCAGCGCTCCCGGGACCAGTGTTGTTTGGTCTGGATCATACAGCGTTCGGTTGAAGTCAAAAATTATAAGTTTGTCCATGGAGTTTTTAGAGTTGCCGTTTAACTTTCGCTTTTGCTGCCCCGGCCGTAGCGCCGTATTTACCGCTTCTTCAGGACTGTTCGCAAGTTTTATCCTAATCCGCTTTCTCGCGTCCAAGAACTGGTGGGCAAGCCGCTCACTCCAGCCCCCGGTGTTTTTTAACACGACTACCGGTATTCTGTTTTGGTAAGCGACGGCGATCTCGTTCAGGGTGCCCGAACCGCCGGCCAGAGCGATCACAGCATCGCAACTTAAGATAAGCGTAAATTCTCTGCCTCCGCCTCTTTCCAAACCAGTCGCGATCACTACATCAGCGCTGTTTTCAGAAACCCCTAAACCCTTTCCATAAGTCACTCCTACTGTGAAGCCACTGGCCTGTTTTGCTCCGCGACAGGCAGCGCTTGAAAGGGAGTCGCCGTCTTTTTCCGCGCCAAACAAAAGCACAACCCGTTTCCGCGCTACAAGATAACCGATTTTTTCCGCCAAGCCCTCGATCCTTTTTGAATAGCCGAGGTCTTTTGCGGATCCAATCACCCCGATTTGAATTTTTCTAAGAAGCGCATTCATATCTTGTGCGCGTCATGTTTAATTGGGGCAAAACAAAAAAACAACCTTCCGAATGCCGGAAGGTTGCTGGCTTCAAAGTCCTATGAATCTATAGGCAAAGACAAACCAACCTTCCAGCCGCAAGGTGATAGTGCCAAGCACCATGATAGTTTTTCTGTAGGGAAAAGTTAGTCATAAGGTTGATTAAGTACAGACTATACTATAACTTCCAATTTGTCAACTGACTGACTGTTTTTCAAGGAAGATGGGTATCACCAAAGGGAGAGGTTTTTTTATTGATAATGATCGTTGATGTCAACGACTTCGATTTCTTGATTGCCGGCATAAATAAAAATCACCCGATATTTTTGGGTGAGACGAAAGCTGTACAATTTCAGATGCCCGGGCTCTAAAAGTTCGGTATTTAATCCTGAAAGTTTAGGGTTTTGCTCAAAAAGATACTTTTTGTTCTCCCATTGTTTTATTAGATTTCTTTCTTGCAAATACTCAACCAAGTCGTCACGCAGGGGACGGATACGCATGTTTATTTCTTAAAATAGTTTGACTTTCGTAGTCCTGCTGCTAGACTTTTGATAAAATCTTCTGAATGTCTGCCGCTAGCTTCCAGTTCCGCAATAATCTTATTGGCGTCTTTGGTGGGCGGCTCTTCAAAAACGAAACTGTCCAGTTTTTTCAAAATGCTAGGGGAATACATAAAAATATAACGAAGCAAGGAGCGAAAAAATTCGCTGCGATTAGCGAAACCGTATTTTTTTGTAGCCTCGTTCACAATTTTGGCCTGTTCTTTTGTGAGATTGACATTAATATTTTTCATAATCCCACTATAACAAAGTATGCTTAAGTTTGTCAAAAATCCATTCGTCTCGGTTGATCCGAGACGGACAGGGGGACGAACTTTTAGTGAGGGGGGCGGCGCAAGCAGATCCTTCGTCGGACTCAGGACGACTCTAACGAGTCGTTTTTGCAAGCGCCTTGGCCATGCGCGCTTTTAAGCGCGATGCCCGGTTTTTGTGCATCACGTGCTTTTTGACGGCTTTATCAAGAGCCGACATGGCTTGACTCATTGCTGTTTTGGCTTCCTCGATCCTGGCGGCCGCAACTAACTTGCGAAAAGCCCTGACCGCATTTTTGTATTTCGCCGCGGTTTTCAAATTAACCACCCGGCGGCGGATTGATTGCCTGGCCGCTTTGATTGCCGATTTCGTATTAGCCATAGATTAGCAGTCCTTGCGACATGTTAATATTTGCGTGAAAGTAAGTTCTTCTGGCAACCTTGAGTCCCGCCCCGTAGCGTCTCGAGCGAAGTCGCCGTCTCGATTTTACTCGAGGCGACCTTGACCTGTTCGACCTTGCTCAAGGTCATCCT
Source organism: Candidatus Doudnabacteria bacterium (assembly GCA_016205055.1). Classification (GTDB taxonomy): domain Bacteria; phylum Patescibacteriota; class Doudnabacteria; order UBA920; family 2-01-FULL-50-11; genus JACQJK01. The sequence continues at coordinate 5,236 of JACQJK010000110.1, read as the reverse complement.
GAGCTCTAGCCGAAGGACGAGCTGAGCCGAAAAGGTCGAGAGATTGCTGCGGAGTTAGGCGTAGAGTTTTAGTGAGCAGTTAGTAGTGGGTAGTTGAGTAGAACAGCTGTATTCTACTACTCGGTGAAGATAAAATAGCAGAAAGCCGGAGGCTTGACAAGAGCCGGAGATTTTCATATCATGGCTTGAAACATTGGAACGGTGTTGATCAGCGTTACCGGTGTTTTGGCGCCCGTGTTGATCAGGGGCGACCAGTTTAGCAAAGGAGGCAGGAACGCCTATTCAGATTACCGACGAAGAAAGCGCCACAGTGAATGAATTGCTGCGCGGCGCAGATGACGTTATGGATCACCCGATGCTCCAGGCGATCGTGGAAGCGGCTCCCAGCCCTAAGGCTGCGGACGAGCATGTGCTCACTTTGGGGTGGAGCAATGAAACGGCTCGAAAGGTGCGCTGCGCCGTGCGGGCCAGACAGAAGTGTAAGCCCGGCCAGTGGAGCGAAATGAGTTCGACCTCGGCGCGCCCGGCGACAGAGATGTTCAAGTTCGGGCCGGCGCCGCCGGTATTTCAGACCCAACCAGACTTTCCGTACAACCTCAAAGCTAGTTCGGTTTTCACAATGGCCGGCCAGAGTGTCTCTCACGCGGACGCCCCTTTCTTCCTGCGTGAAATCGCCAAACAAGACCATACAAGCCCGCTTACCTCGGTTGACGGTAGGGGCGAGTATTACAAGATGCCGCAAACCGCAGACCTCGCGTCTTGGCCGTTCGATTTTTCTGAGGAGGACGGCGAGGTTTACGCGAGTAACCTGCCGGTCGGCATTGGGCGCAACCAATCGGCGTGGGGTATTGCCTGCGGTTACCACGGCGCGAAAATGCGAGCGCGAACTTGTTTGCTCATGGTGCCGTCGAGGTTCATCAAGAATCCGTTCCCGGAGTTTTACAAAGTGGCGGATTTCGAGCAGACCTGGGAAAACGGCCATGACCGCCAGCGGATGCGAGTGTGCGTGCGGGCGGATTTTGGCCCCAAGCGGCGTGAGCGTAGCGGTGATTCCTTCTGGGGCTGGGTTGATTTTGAACGCGCCACCGACATTCATTACAGCGTGTATTATGCCACGCAAGCGCGCTTCAACGTTTGGCTTGGCGGCAAGGTCACCTTAAACAATGAGTTCTACCGTCTGGGCGGTCCGCGCTTGGTCGAGCACTGGAAGGGTCGGCCTGCCGGTGTCGGTCCGTTTTATTCCTATGACGTTTACGACAACTGGATTCTGAAAGCGGTTCAGACCGCAACAGCGGATCATTGGCAGACGCTGTGTGCGATCTACCGAACTGATGAGAACCGGCGTTGGAAAGACGGGATGCTCGCAAAGCATGTGGAATATCCGACTATCGAACGCTTTGCCGGCTTGTCGCTTTTGACCGATCCGCCGGATAGACTTTCCGACCTCTTCATCAAAGAATGAAAAATCAATGCCGACAGTTTTTACTGCCGGTTTTTTATTAGACTCCCATAACTCCTCCCAACCTCCTCTTACCTTAAGAGGAGGGGAGTTGGTGGCGGGACTTTGATTAAATTCGGTGTCGTTTTTTGCCGCGCAGAGTTTTTAACGCCGCGATTTGATCGCGCAAGCCGGCCGCCCGTTCAAAGTCCAGATTTTTTGCGGCCAGTTCCATTTGGTCGCGCAGTTCTTCTAAGTAGTAGTTTTGCTCTTTCCTGTCCATTTTGGCAAAGCGCAAAGTCAGTTGCTCCGGCTCCGCTTCCTTTTCCTTTCGCGCGCCGCCCAAGCGCGAATCTTTAATGGCTTTTTGAATGGTTTGGGGCGTGATGCGGTGTTGGGCGTTATAGGATGCTTGTATGGCGCGTCGGCGTTGGGTTTCTGCGATCGCAATTTTCATAGACCCGGTCATCCGATCCGCGTACATGATGATGTGCCCCTCTACGTGCCGCGCCGCCCGACCCATGAGTTGAATAAGCGAGGTGTCGGAGCGCAAGTAGCCCTCTTTGTCGGCGTCTAAAATGCAAATCAATGAAACTTCCGGCAAGTCCAGTCCCTCGCGCAGCAAATTCACGCCGATTAAAACGTCATAAACTCCGGTTCTCAAGTCGCGCAAGATCTCCAGGCGTTCCAAAGTTTGCACTTCCGAGTGGAGGTAGGTCGTTTTAATGCCCAGTTCGGCCAAATACGCGGAGAGTTCCTCGGCCGTGCGTTTGGTTAAGGTGGTAACCAGTACGCGGTGGCCTTTGGCGACTCGTTGTTTGATATTTTTGACTACGTCTGTGATCTGTCCTGTGATCGGTTTGACCTCAACTGTCGGATCAAGCAGTCCAGTGGGCCGAATAATTTGTTCTACGATATGAGGTTTGGAAACGGAAATTTCGTAAGGACCGGGCGTGGCTGACACAAAGATGGTTTGCCCGACTTTTTTCCAGAACTCCTCGATTTTTAACGGACGGTTGTCAATCGCCGAAGGCAGGCGGAAACCGTAATCGGTTAAGGTTTTTTTCCGGGAAAAGTCGCCTTGCGACATGCCGGAAATTTGCGGCACGGTCATGTGGGATTCGTCAATAAACAGCAGGAAATCATCAGGGAAATAGTCCAAAAGGCAAGAGGGCGGCTCACCGGCTTTGCGGAAATCCAGCTGCCGAGAATAGTTTTCAATCCCGTTGACATAGCCGGTTTCCAGGATCATTTCCAGGTCGAAATTCGTGCGTTGTTCCAGACGCTGGGCTTCCAGCAACTTTCCGCGCGTTTCAAAGTATTGTTTTCTCTGGGCAAGTTCCGCGCGGATGTTGTCGATGGCCCGCAAAATTTTATCCCGCGGCGTCACAAAGTGTTTGGCCGGGAACAAGAGATAAGATTTCAATTTTTCTATAGTTTCTCCGGTCAATAAATCATCGCGCTCGATTTTTTCGATTTTGTTCCCGTTAAAAGCAACGCGGATCACTTCGTCGCTTGCCGCCGGAACGATTTCCAAAACCTCTCCGCGCACGCGGAAGTTGCCCCGGCGAAGCTCCAGGTCGTTGCGGCTAAATTGCAGATCAACCAAGCGGCGCAGCAGCTTTTCGCGTTTTGCCGCTTGCCGCACTTTCAATTCCAAAGACAGTTCCAGATAATCACCCGGGTTGCCCAGCCCGTAAATGCACGACACGGAAGCGACAATCAAAACGTCTTTGCGCGTTAACAAGCTTTGGGTGGCGGCGTTGCGCAGCCGGTCGATTTCCTCGTTGATTTCCGTTTCTTTCTCAATGTAAGTATCCGAGCGGGGAATATAGGCCTCGGGTTGATAGTAGTCGTAATAGGAAACGAAATAATGTACCGCGTTTTTCGGAAAAAAATCCTGGAATTCAGAAGCGAGTTGCGCGGCTAAAGTTTTATTATGGGAAATCACCAAAGTCGGCCGCTGAATCTGCGCAACCACACAAGCCATGGTGAAAGTTTTACCGGATCCGGTAACACCCAGAAGCGTCTGGCGCGCAACGCCCGCCCTCAAGTTATTAACCAGCTGCTTAATCGCCTCCGGCTGATCGCCTTGAGGTCTAAATTTTGATATCAACTTAAACTTGTCCATAGAAGTTCGTGCTTGTTTGTTCGCAGGTGAGCCTAATCTTTGAGGGAGATGGATCGAGATTTGAGATAGTCCCACTTTCTAAGCTTAGCAAGATCTTTCGGCTGTGACGAGAATAGAAGTCTCTCGCGGCAACACCCAAGGACGATGCCAGAAAAAATAAAAAAATCAGCGGGGCAGCGCTGATATGGGTGTGGCCTCTATTCGATTGCAGGTTGTTTGAAGCGGTTCACTAGAGCTTGCACGAGACCGTCCAGCTTTCACTAAGCCCTTTGGCAGCCTCGATCAGCCTTACGATTTCCGTCATGGTTTCGGCATCAATGGCGCCAAAGGATTTTTCCACTACAACCCTGACCAATATTCGTTTTTCGGTTTGGATTGGACCCTGCAACTGGTCCAAATTCAGACTCCTTTCCCTGAAGTACTGGTCTAAGATTGTTTCTTCCGGAAGGGTGAGCTTCCGCTTCCCGGCTTCGATATTACTTACTACCCGGGCGCATACGCCGAGCAACTCGCCGAGCTCGGCTTGCGAAAGTTTCAACCGCTTCCGGGCGGCGCGCAAGGTCAGCCTGTTCAGTGTCATGTCAGTCATGTCATTCTCCCTATTGGCCGGATGGAAAGAGAAACTAGATTTACATTTTCTTTCATCCCGGTAACAGCTTTTTGCAGCTCCGCAACGATTTGCAGTGCCACCTCGTCCCTTACCCGGAGCGTGAGAACCAGCTCATGTTCGTTCAGGGCTGGGCCGTGTGTGGGATCTGATGCGTTCTGCACGAACGTGGGTTTTAGCCTAGTCAGGTGGCAAAGACTGGGGAGGGAGCTGCCTCTTTCCCATCGATCGATGGTTTGCGGCGCCGTTTTCAAAGCCGCGCCAAACTGCCGCATGGACAGTCCCAGAACATGGCGGAGCTTTCGAATTAGGTCTGCGACCAGCGATTTTTTGTCCTTCGAAAGTCCTTGCTGATAGAGTTGTTCCAGTGCCGCAATGATTTCCTCGGGTTTCACTTCTTCCTCCTTTGCAGTTTCTTAGCCAGATAGAATAAATGTTTAGATATTTTTTGTCATTTTTGTCAACAAAAAATGCAATTTGACCATTTTATCGAGAAAAATTATGATATTCTTGTTGTTGTAAACTTGAACAAAATATGAAAGACGAGCATTTGTTAAAAATTTTATTGGAGCTAGGGTTAAAGGAAAAGGAAGCCAAGGTTTATTTGGCTTGTTTGTCTTTGGGGCCGACTTCGGTGGCCAAAATCGCACGCATCGCGGAAATCAAGCGGCCCAGCGTTTATCCGGTTATGGAGCGGTTGAAAAAGGTTGGTTTATTGGCTGAAGAAATTAAAGGTTTTAAAACTTTATATCAAGCCGAACCGCCGGCAAAATTGGAATTGATTTTAGAAGAGCGCCGGGCCAAATTCAAAAACGCCCTGCCGGATTTTTCCAAGCTTTATAATTTGCAAGGCCGGCATGATTTAATCAGGCGCTACGATGGTCTGCAAGCTGTCAAAATGGTCTACGAAGACTTGCTCAAGACTATTCGGCCACACGAAGATTATCTCATCATCGCTGATCAAGCCAATTGGTTGAAGCTAGACAAAAATTATTTTTTGGATTTTTCATATAGGCGGGCCAAACTGCCGATAAATATTCGCATGTTGCAAGTTCAAAGC
>JACQJK010000106.1 GCA_016205055.1 Candidatus Doudnabacteria bacterium | reverse complement strand
GCCCGATCTCCTGTTCGATAAAATAACGCTTGCGCAATTCAACCGCAAACAGATAAACCAGGCCGATGAGCAGAAAAAACAAAAAAATCAGAAATATTTTGGAGTTCAATAATTTCTTCCACGTCATCGCTATGGTATAATTCACTCATGCAGCCCACGGCTAACCTCCTTAGTCCGCCCGGGCGGATAAAATCACTTTGAACATGTTTCGCAACCGAAAACGGGTTCAACGGGTAATGATCGTGCTTTCCATCGTCTTCATCGTGGCGATGCTGGTTTTTACTTTGCTGCCGCTCATTGTTTCCACCCAGTAAGTCAGAAATATTATAACAGCCCGGGTTTGAAAAAACAATTTTGCCTCGCTTGCTCGCCGCCGAACACCAACTGCAAGAGGAAACCCTGCTGGCATTCGCGCAAGGGCAGACCCGAGAACTCGTGCGCCCGGAGCGCTTGATCCGACCGCACGAGATGCCGCTCTGGGACGCCTCGCGACTCATTGCTGCCGCCCTTTTTCCCAAAGCATAACGTCGTTCGTTTAACCGCGGACGATTTTTTTATCCGTCTCCGCCCATTCGACTTGCGCCCGAGGGCGTTCCCGCCCGCACACCACGGTTTGGCTAAGCCAAGCGGGCGCGCGGGTAACTTCCTCCTCTTTTACCAAGGACTATACGATCATCAAGTTTACGGCAAAAGATTCTAGCGCTTCAAAACCTCAATAAAGGTTTGTTGAGGAATGCTCACGCGGCCGAATTGTTTGAGCCGCTTTTTTCCCTTTTTTTGCTTTTCCAAAAGTTTTTTCTTGCGCGTGTCGTCGCCGCCGTAAAGCTTGGCCGTCACGTCTTTGCGATAGGCACTCACCGTTTCGCGGGCGACAATTTTACCGCCGATCGCCGCCTGCAAAGCAATGACGAACTGATGGCGGGGAATAAGCGTTTTCAGCTTCTCCAGAATTTGCCGGCCGTAACTTTCGGCGGCGTCTGTAAAAACAATCGCCGAAAACGCCTCGATCCGCTCGCCCGCCACCAGAATATCCAACTTGACTAAATTCGCCCGCCGCCAGTCGGTAAACTCGTAGTTCAAGGACGCGAATCCCGCGGTTACGCTTTTTAATTTATCGTAAAAATCCACGATTAAATTCGCCAAAGGAATTTCAAAAACCATCAGCACGCGGGAAGAAGAAGCGTACTCCAAATTTTTCTGCACGCCGCGCCGTTTCGTCACCAGGTCGATGACCTTTCCCAGGTACTCGGCAGGAGTAAAAATCTCGATCTTGGCCCAGGGCTCTTCCAGATACTCAATCTGCGAAGGATCGGGCAGTTCGGACGCCGAAAAAACGCTCCGCGCTTCTCCGGAGCGCAGATAAACTTTATACGCCACCGTGGGCGTGGTCACCACCAAGTCCAAATCAAATTCCCGGCTCAATCTTTCCTGAATAATGTCGAGGTGCAAAAGTCCCAAAAATCCGCAGCGAAAACCGCTGCCCAAAGAACTCACGTTTTCCGGTTCAAAAGACAAGGCGGCGTCGGAGAGTTTGAGCTTCAAAAGCGCCTCCCGCAGTTTGGGATACTCATCGGCTTCCACAGGGTATAAACTCGCAAAGACCAACGGCTTGACCTCTTTGTAGCCCGGCAAAGGAGCAATGTGTGGCGAATTTTGTCTGCTCGATCTGACAGTAACCGTGTCGCCAACTTTTGCCGCGGCCACCTCGCGGAAATCAGTGACGATATAGCCGACCTCGCCGCAAGAAAGCTTGCCGGATTTTACAAACTGCGGCCGAAAATACCCCACCTCCAAAGCGTGGGTGGTTTTGCCGGCGCCCAGAAGCACAATATCGTCTCGAGTCGCGATCTCCCCGTCAATCATGCGCACAAAAACTACCACCCCGCGGTGTTTATCATAAGTCGAGTCAAAAACCAGAGCGCGGGCCGGAGCTTCGGGGCTGCCGGAAGGCGGCGGGATGCGCTGAACAACCGCTTCAAGCAATTCCGCGACCCCTTGCCCGGTTTTGGCGGAAATGTTCAGAATCTCTTGGCGCGAAAAGCCCAAAATATTGCACAGCTCGTCCGTTACCCGAGCGGGGTCGGCGTTGGGCAAATCAATTTTGTTGATCACCGGAATAATTTTTAAATTTTGCTCTTTCGCCAAATGCAGGTTAGCCAAGGTCTGCGCCTGAATGCCCTGCGTTGCGTCCACCACCAAAACAGCGCCCTCGCAGGCGGCCAGCGAGCGCGAAACTTCATAGGTAAAATCCACGTGCCCGGGAGTATCAATCAGATTTAAAATATATGCCCCCTCACCCCCTCCCCCTCTCCCGCCCGCGGGATAGGGTAGGGTGAGGGTCATTCTCACCGGTTGCAGCTTAATCGTGATCCCCCGCTCTTGTTCCAACTCCATAGTATCCAAATACTGCTCATGCATCAGTCGCTTTTCGATTGTTCCGGTCAATTCCAAAAGCCGATCGGCTAAAGTACTCTTCCCATGATCAATGTGAGCTATTATGCAGAAGTTACGAATATTTTGTTGATTCATCAAACTTGCCGTGGCTTGCCCCGTTGAATCGCGAAGCGTATTCAACTGGGGTCTACGCGCGCTATTATGCGGAAATTACGAATTTGTTGCTGGGTCATGCATTGGCCATGCTCGCCCCGTACCGTCCGCCTTGGACGGACTGGTTCGGGGATCGATGTGAGCAATGATACAAAAATTCCTTATGAACGATTGACATCAAACGAAGAAAATGTTAATATTTCGGCGTTCCAAGGGAGGAACTATGAGAAACTGGCTGAAGCAGAACCCGCTTATAACAGTAATCCTGGCGGCGTTTGCAATCGGAGTGTTGGGGCTCGTCTGGTTATCCAAGACCAACTGGCCGCGATCAGCGCAGCCCATTACCCGCAACTGGGCCGAGGTCGCCAAGATCCAGGGTATCCGCACCGTGCCGGCCAGCGAACGAAGTCGCGAGGTGTTGCGAGCGTACCTGGAGCATCATCTCAAAACAGGGCGTGACAACGATGCGGGGTTCTACGTGAAGAACGTCGTTGACGAGCCAAACTCCGATGAATCGCTCGTCAATCTGGCCCTGCACCTCAAGCCAAGCGTGGCCGTCGTCATCCCGCCCGCGAAGTTGCCGCAAGGGATGCTGCGGCTGCTGGTGGATTTGCAGCGCGACGACCTGATCACCAAACTTAACCGCTGGAGCCCGGACTTGGCCGAGTACGCGTTTGCCAAACGGCGAGAGGCGATCTGGGATCTGCCGCCGGAGATGACGAGCGGGAAGATGATCCAGATCCTCATTCGCGAGGATTTGCAGAAATTTCTCAAAAACACCTCGCACCTCCGCAGCTACTTCGCCAACCTCCCTGGCTGGACGCCGCGTTTAGCAAAAGATGCCTTCCGGCGCAACTGGCAAAACTACCGGGTCATCCCCGAACGGTTCCGCAGCTACGAGATGTCTCGGGTCGCCGTCAGTAATGACCCAGGGATGCTCTGCGAAGTGCCGTGGGAGCAGCGCTTTACCAACAACGGCGAGCTTTGCCAGCTCGCGCTCCGCAAATCCAGCGACGCAAAGCACTGCGTCCCGGAGTACTTCCGCTTCAACTTCAAGCCCTAGCACTTTGCTTGGGGCGCTTTTTTTTAAGAACAAATCTCCGCTTCGTTGCGGCGTATAAGCAAAACTTCTTGAGACGCGCCGTGCTTTGATGCCGCACGGATTTATTATACGCGATTTACTGCAGAAAAAAAATGGTAAGTTTCAAAAAGGAGACATGGCCCCTTGCGCAGAATAAAGAAATGCCAATTAACTTTCGGCGCGACCTTGTGGCTGATGCAAAAACTCCAAGCAACCATTTTTACCGGAAACCGCCGGCAATTAGACAAGTTTTAATTACGAAACGTAGTTACTGACTCGTGCTTGTGGTTTCGACCAACTCACCACCCTGAGATTTTGTCGAACGGGTCGAAGGCCAGCATTCGCAGTTAACAGAAAAATTTTATCCTTCGTCCGCCTAGGCGGATCAAGAGAGAAAACTTTGGTACTTCCGTAATTCATGGGAACAGCCAAACGTTTTCCATCCTTCTTCTTGATCTTTCCTCTGATCATGATATTCTCACTTTACACTTTTTATATACGATCGTATAATTTTTATATAATTGATTTTAATAAGTAAAACGGCTATGGGCAAACAAAAGAAAAATCAACGTCTGGAAACAACCAAGGAAGTCCTCAAAATTCTGGGAGCCGCGGGGCTTATTGCGGGCACGCTGGTTTTCCCCGGTTTAGCCCAGGTATGGTCGCTTTTTGATCAACCAAACTCCTCCCAGCGCTATCGCCGAAGAGCGGCGTTTCGTCAACTGCAAAAGCGTGAAGTCTTCAAACTATCGCGAAGCAGGACCGGGATAAAAATCATCTTAACGAAAAAAGGCCGACGACAAATCTTGCGTCATCAAATCAGCGAATGGTACGAGTCAAAACCTTCAAGCTGGGACGGTCGTTGGTGGCTGGTGATGTTTGATATCCCCGAAGAACGACGACAGACCCGCGATATCCTCCGATGGAAACTTAAACAAGCGGGCTTCATCACGATCCAAAAAAGCGTGGAGGTGTATCCTTACCCCTGCCAAGATTTAATTTTGAACTTGAGAAACTATTATAGATTGCTGCCCGGTGAACTATATGTCTTCGAGGCAAAAATTTTAGAAGGGGCGGATGTTCTAAAGCGTCATTTCAGATTATAAACCCATCTCTCTTTCCCTCTCTTGCATAAAAAACCCACGATCGTGTATTTTTTATGTAACGGGAAAAGAGAGGAAAAGAGAAGGGGGCGCGCCGTACATCTGCTATCGGAAAACGTGCGAGTTGATAAGTTCCAATCTGTAAAACTCAGCTCACGACAACAACTCTTCCGGAAAGCGGGCAAAAGAAGCGCGCAACTTGATCAACAGTGATTTTAAAGTGCTTAAAAAATGCCGGCTTTCGGCCAAATTTAAAATCACGCCGGCCAAGAGATAAACCCCGATGCCCACCGTTAAAGCGCATAAGGTTTGCAGGCCCAAACCAACGACGGTTCTGGTATCCACAAGTGGCGCCACCAAAAACAAAGTGCCATACGTGGCAATGCCGGCACAAAGCGTGGCGGTGAGAATTTTTTCCAATTTAAACACCAAATGCCGGTCAACCAGGTTGCCGAATTTTATTTCCAACGCCGCAAACAAAATAGCCAGATTGACAAACGACGAAACGGTAAACGCCAAAGCAAGTCCCGCAACGCCCAGTTCCGCTCTCACCGCCAAAAGCCACGCGGCCAAAAGATAAACCGCAGCGGAGATCAGTCCGGTCACAAGTGGGATCTTGGTGTTGTGCAAAGAATAAAAAGCGCGGGAGAAAAGCGGGATTAACCCTTGGGCCGCCAAAGAGAGGACAAAAAAACCCAAAGCCGCTATGGTGGCGATCGTGTCTTCCCAGCCGAACCGACCCGTGCCCAAAACCAAACGAACGATTTGCGCCCGTAAAATTAAAATGAATGCCGACAGGGGGATCATCAAAAATAAAATCTGGGTTAAATTGTGGTTGAAGATTCTGCGGAAGCTCTCCCGCTCGCCTTTCGCCACGGCTTCGGACAAAAGTGGAAAGGCCACGGTGGATAAAGAAACGGCAATGACTCCGAGCGGCACGGCTTGTAAATTGCTCGCCAGATTGTAAACGGCAATGGAACCGACGGTCAAGGTGGATCCAATGGAAACGGCGATGAGGGGACTTAAATCCATGCTGAAAATCCTGGGGAAGAATAGCTTGGCCATTTTTTTTACCGCGGGCAGGTCAAGATCAAGCACGGCGCGCCAACGAAACCCAAGCTGATAGACCGCGGGCAACTGCAAAACGAAATAGAGAATAGACCCAATCACCACTCCAAACGCCAAACCGGAAAGTCCAAAAAAAGGATAGAGCGCAAGGGTCCCGAAAATAATGGACAAATTGTACACGACCGGCAAAACCGCCACCAAGGTAAAGCGTTTAAAAGTGTTAAGCACGCTCGCCAGCACCGAGGATAAGCTGAAAAAAACCGGCGACAACAGCATGATTCTGGTTAAATTGGCGGTCTGCGCCAGTTTCTCGGAATCAAATCCCGGAAATATTAATCTCACCAAAAAAGGAGCCGCGGCAAAAATCACCAGGGAAAGCGCGCCCATAATAAGCAAAGTCAGGTTGAGGACTGTGCCGGCAAAACGCCAGCCGACTTCCTTGTCACGCTCCCGATAATAAGCAAACACCGGAATAAACGCCGCCGAAAGCGTGCCCAGGATAAGCAAATTGAATAAAAAATCGGGAATGCGAAAAGCGGCATAATAAACGTCCAGTTCCGCGCCCGCCCCAAAAGAAGAAGCAAAAATACGATCGCGCAAAAGCCCGACAAGCCGAGACAAAAGCGAAAAAAACGCGATCACCATGGTCGCGTAAGAAAGCGCGGTCGCCTTTTTTTTGAGTGCTTGATTCAAATCAAAAATGATTAGCGCGGAACGCCAAAAACCGCCGCCCAGGATTGATCGGATTTTAGGTCGCTGGAAAAAACCAAACGACCCTCGTCCGCCTGAATCTCATCGGAATGGCGCAACGCGGCGGTGCCGGCTGGAAGGATAAAGGCCGTGTCTAACTCCGTCGCCGGGGAACCCGGCTGTTTTTGGATCAACAGCTTGTAAACTCCCGGATCAGTCATGCTTGCCTCGGCAGCCGGGCTTGTGTAAAAGATCTTTATTTCCCGCTCCTGCCCCGGCGCCAACACCACCCAGCCGGCGAACACGGTTTTGCCGTGCTCTCGGGTCGCTTGCGCGTTCATGGACGGATAAAGCACGCCGGTTTTATCAATCGCGGCAAGATCAGGGTCAACCATCGCGCCGGCAACTTCGGCGGGATAATAAAGCAGAGGATCAAAACCTGAAACTTCGCCAATCTGGCTACCCTCCGGCGCAAACACGCGCAAGTAACTGACGTTAATCGGGAACTCTTTTTCTGCCCCTGGCTCGTGTTTGCGTAAAATCGTCAACTCGTTTTTATATTGCCCTCCGACCAGTTCAGTGCTTAAAACAATGTGTTGTTTGATATTCTGATCAGTTTTCCCCGCCCCGACGTTCGAGGCCACCACGGCCAGATAATTACCGTCCCAAGCGCTAACTTCTCCGGTCCAGTGGAAATTGGAAAATTTTTGCTGTAAGTCGGAATCGAAACTATAAAATAACAAATCTTTTTCTTGCAAAGACACTAAGGATTTTTCTATCACGCTAATCCAAGAAGTCACCTCCAAGCTCTCCATTCTACGCAGCAACAGCGGCGCAAAATCTGCTAAAAATTGTTTGGGCTGATTCAGCTTCTGATCATACGCTTCCGAAGTCTGGTACTGCACCACGTCAACGAAATTCTGCTCGTCCAGCGCTACGCCATAACTGGGCAGGGCGACCGGCCCGGTGATGGCGAGCAGGCGCTCAAATATTCGCGGAGTAAAGGCAATAACGCCGTCCGCGCCGATTCCCGTTTCCAACAGCAAAAACTCCGCGGCTTTGCGGGCCGAGTCGGGAAAATTAAAAAACCAATTACTGTCCCGCAAGGCCCATTGTTTAGTCAGGAAATGCTGCAGGGGCCCGGGAGGAGCAATATTTTCTTTCAACTGTCCGTCGGGGTTATAGACCGTTTCGATTTTTAAAGAATTGATCCTTCCCGCTTGAGTTCGCATCACCCCGTAAGTGCCGATAAACCCGCCGGTCGCGCGCAACTCGCGGAAATTCTGAAAGAGGAGCAAATAAGTTCGCTCTTGCGGCGAAACCAATGCGGTCATCAGATCGGTTAAACCGGTAAACTCACCCATGTGCTCCTGCAAACCGTCCAACAATCCCTCCACCTGCGAAATTTCCGCTTGCAATTCGGGAGGGAGAGAAGCAAGGTCGATGCGAGAAAGCCGAGTGTGCGCCGACACCAAATAACTGCCCGCGTTTTCCAGATTGCGGATGCTCGCCCGGAAATAATCCTGATCGATCGCGGCTCCGCTTGCGGCAAAACCCCCCGGCCCCAACCGCAAATTAGTTAAGGCGCGCAGCGCCTCGTTTAAATGCTGGAGCCCTAAGGTCGCTTCTTGCGCCGCTACAAGAATTTCTTCCGCTTGTCTGACTGGGGGAAGTGCTGAGGCGATGACCGCGACGTCTTGAATCTTGGCAAGCGCGTAGGAAAAACCCTCGTAAGCGTCTTTTAAATTTTCACCGACCGCGTCAAAATCCGAAATAAAAAAAGCGGCTTGAGCCTGCTGCAAATCCTCGTAAGCGCTGGTGGCCGCTCCCAGCACGGATGCGCGCGCTTGAAGATTTTTGGAAACCGAAGCCAGCAGAGGAAAGATAGACAAAAACAGGAGAGCGACGCCTAAAAATTCCAAGAGCTTCGGAACGCTGCGCCAGGAGAATTTCGGGAACGAAAAAAACTCACCGCTTGCCTTGTTCTGTCGCGGCAGCAGGTTGATTTCTTTTGAGTTTCGCCTGCGTGCGCCAAAAAAATCAGTCCGTTTCGGAAAAAAAAGCAGATCAGAAAACAGACGAGAAAACAGACCGCTCCTTTTTAATGACATTCTGACATTCTCAAGAATGTTAGAATGTTCTTCCTTCTGTGCAGGTTCAGAAATAAAGGATTTGCCTGGCGGCGAAGGCGAATTCGGAAAGTTGTCCTGCTTTTCCTCATTCATCCAACGTCGGTCGCGCGCTGTCACGACGTCAGACATCTTATTGAATTTTTTTTGATTTCCGTTCACAAAAAATAGCAAACTTGCCAGCCAATCATAGCGATTTTAGGAAAATTTAGCAAATGAAGCCCCGTGCCTCGGGCGGAGTCGAGCGGCGCGGTACCGCAACGGAATTCTCCCAAGCTGACAGCCATTCTTGCCAACGCTCTGAAAGACACTCTCCTCGCAATGCCTTGCCACTGCAAGCAACGGGATGTCTCTGCGAAGACGACATCCCCAAGCTTACGCTTGTGGTGGCAGGCGGAGGCGGATAACTTTTCCGGGGTCCTCTCTACTTTTACCAAGAACTACACGATCATCAACTTTATGGCGAAAGAAGGGCTAATCATAAAAACTTCGTCGAACCACAATGCTGGCCGAAAATCGCTCTACACCTTCGCCGCTTCAGGCGCGATCGCGCCAAGTGGTGATAATTTTTTTGCCCTGTTTGGTTATGGCAAAAACCACGCTCGTGGTCCGGCTGCCGGCAGATTTTTTTGCCAGATACTTTCCCCGTCCCAGGTACTTACGAGCCGAACGCGACGCCGATTGAATACGGCTTTTCGACAAGTTCCTTTTTTGCGCGCGCTTGCGCGCATGATGAGTAAAAAATAGCGTCATGCTTTGGCTATTTTGGCCTGCGTTATTTGATTTAGAATTTTTTTTACTCCTTGCAAACTGTGCGGGTCAAGAATCGACAAGCCAAAACTATCGGGATTGATTCGCTCGAGCAGCTTCAGTTTCTTTTCAGCTTCCGCCCTGCCGACTAGATCAGTTTTAGTTAAAAACAGATATTCCGATTTTTTTACAAGCTCGGGATCAAATTTTTCCAGTTCCGACCGCACCACCTGATAATCAGCGGCGGGATCGGAGGATTCGCAGGAAATCAGATGAAACAGCGCCGTGCACCGCGCCACGTGCCGCAAAAACTTCACGCCCAGTCCCCGCCCGCCCGACGCCCCTTCGATAAGCCCGGGAATATCAGCCAAGATCAAATCGTAATACGCCCCCAAATACGGCTCCAGCGTGGTAAAGTGATAATTGGCGACTTTGCTTTGCGCGCGCGTCAAAGCATTTAGCAAACTCGACTTGCCCACGTTGGGCAAACCGATAAAGCCGACGTCGGCGATCAACTTTAGTTCAAACTGAAAAGAAAACTCTCGGGCCTTATGCCCGTACTCAAACTGCCTGGGTGTAATGTTGGTGGACGAGCGAAAGTAAAAATTGCCGTGGCCGCCTCGGGCCCCGTGGGCAATCAACAAACGCTCGCCGACTTTGGTAATTTCGTAGTCTTCTTTTAAATCCAGGTTGTGCGCCACGGTCCCCACCGGAACTTTCAAAATCAAATCCTCTCCCCCGGCGCCGTCTTGGCGGCGATTGCTTCCGTTTTCCCCGGACTTGCCGCTAAAGTTTTTTTTGTGTCGGAACTGACGCAAGGCAAGCAAATCGGAAACTCCTTCCAAAAAAACGTCGCCGCCGCTGCCGCCGTCGCCGCCGGTGGGGCCTTGCTCCATTTTGGCGTTTTTAAAAGAGGCGATCCCATTGCCGCCGTCGCCGCCTTTGACTTTAATTCGCACTTCGTCGATGAGCATACTTGATTGCCTTCATTCTAACCTTTTTATTCAAACTAAAAAAGCGCTCCGGGCGCCCTAAGTGCTTCCTTGCGTGAAAACCTGCTTAAAAAGCAAAGAGTATCAAAGCTAGCATAATCACGCCCGCCCCGCCGGCAATGGTTTTGGGATGTTGAACGTGGCGTTTGACTGCGATTTTTAAAATCAAAGCCGCTGATAAAAAGACAGCGAAGTAAAGATAAAAATTCTGGGCCGCTTTTTGAGGATTTTCCAAAGTTACCAACCCGTTCAGCAAAGCAAGCGAAACTTCCTTCCCGTGCTTTTCCGGCTGGACAAAGTTAAACACGCCCATAACGCTCCCGTCGGACAGCCAGCCCACGCGAGTTTTGCGCTCGTTGCCGGCCAAATCCTGCACGTAAATTTCAATCGGGAGGTTTTTGCCTTGTAACTCTTCAAAAACGGTCAGTTCTCCCGCCCAGATGCCTGTGGGGGTTTTTTCCAAAGCGCCAGAATCCTTGCCGATCAAAGCCAAAGTGCGCACCGAATCCTCTGAAACCTCGATGGTAAGTTGGTAATGCCGTTTTTGATTTTGATTTGCAGTCAAGAAAAACTTTTCCGGGAAAATTTCGGGAGGGTTTGTGTCAACCGAAAACGCCACACTTTCCGATTTTCGCCCCACTTGTCCGTCTCGCGTTTTAACCTGCGCCGCTACCGAATGACCCCCGTCTGCTAACGCTTGACCCTCTTCTATCAAGTATTCAAATTGGCTCGTTGAAATAATAGCCGTCTCCGCCAAAAGGTTGTCGTCAACAAAAACTCGCGCCAGATCGCCGCCGCCTGCGCGCCCGATAATTTTAAACGCCGAGCGATTGACAAAAGAGTCGGCCAGCGGAAACAAAATTTGCGGCGTCGGCAGATCGGGTTTAGGCGCAACCGGCGCCGGCGCACTTTGGGCAACACTCGGTTTCGCCGGAACTGGCAGCGGTTCGGGCGCTGACGGCGTTTCCACGGCCGGCGTCGGTTGAGCGACTGTTGCGACTCTAGCCGGTGCGCCGAACATCTGCACGACCAAGGTCGCCGATCCTTCACTGCCAAAATTATCGGTTAGGACCGCCGCGCCGATTTCCAAAAAATCTTTGGACAAAATATTCGCGCGGTGCGCCGGCGACGCAAGCCACGCCTCGTTCACTCCCTCGGCCGAGGTAAAACGAATGGCCAGGTTCTCGCCGGCATAAGCATACTGGTAACCCTCTTCGCTGATCCAAAACCACGGACTGACGCCTTCCGGCGAAAAATGAGCAAAATATCCTTTGCTCATCATGTCGCGGGCTTTGTTCATGGCGGCCACGGACAATTTGGGCGAAACCGCCAATGGGGGCACGCCATAATCTTTACGGGACTGATTGGTTAAGGAAACGATGTTTTCCGCCGTGACTGCGGAAGAATCAACAAAGTTATAAGGGAGCAAAATCGGCCCGGCCAAAACCGTAAGCTTCACCAGCACCAACAACACGCTGTATAAAAAAAGCGCGCGGTGGTGCAAGACGTGCGGCTTGTGGTCATTGCCTTCGTGCGGGATAAAGTGATCCCGCAGGTGTCGGTGCACAGAACGGTGCAAAGAAAAACCAAAAACAGGATGAGTGGAAAGCGCAACCGACATTGGTGGAGTTTTAGAAGTCGATCTTCTCGATCAGCTGTTCCGCTTTTTTGGTGAAGCGATAATGCACGACAACCGAATAGCTAAGGAAAACCTTGTAACTTCTCAAAAAAGAAGAGATCAATTGAGCAGCCATTGTGAATTTTGTTTTCTGTTTTTTGTGTCGCAAACCCTTGAAATTTCGACAGTGCTCCAATTATAACACATACCTCAAACAATTGCAAGACAGTGAAAAAAATGTTACGATTCCAATCGCAAAAACTTTTACTCGCGCGTTCTCAAATCATTGGGGTGTAGCCCCGCCGACGCTCAAGCTTTGGCGGGCAAGCAAGTGGCCCCGTAGGTGTCCGCCTAACGCGACACCTACGGGGTAAATAAGGAACATTGCCAGGTCGTCTAATGGTAGGACGGTGGACTCTGGATCCACTAATGATGGTTCGAATCCATCCCTGGCAGCATCGAAGAATAGTCTTATTTTGTAATGATTATTTTACTCCCTGTCGTGGAGTTAGAACTTTTGAAAAGATAGCTCGAAAAATAGTAGGTAGTTTCTCTATTTGTGCTACACTTTAATGTAACAGCTATGATTTCGTTTTCTGAATGGAGTATAGAAAATTACTTAGGCCTCGTCGGTGTAGGATCCGGCTTGATTTGCAGCATTTATCTCGCGTATGACTGGTTAAGGCATCACAGAGAGCAGACTCACACTCTTTTATGGGCTACTGGTTTAGCGCTTTTTTATGTATTTCTTATTCCATTTATATTCGTAAAATTTGGTGAAACCGTCGTTATTACTG
>JACQJK010000105.1 GCA_016205055.1 Candidatus Doudnabacteria bacterium | reverse complement strand
AGCCATACTACGCAAGCTGGTCGAAGAACAAAAAGAAAAAAGAAAGCAGCCGGAGAGGGTTACATTCTTCGTGTCTCAACGAAGCCTAGCAAGGTTACATTCTTAGATGACTAGACACGTATTCGGATTACAGCTTGAAATCATCCATATCGGCCGGCGCGGCTGATACAGATTCTTTCCTCCCGCTTGCCCTTTGCGAGCCCTCTGGTTCCACGATTTTCAAATTTACGCGCGCTCTGGACTTGGCGCCGACAACCCGCAGTAAAGTCCGCAGGGCTTTGGCGGTTTGTCCGTCGCGACCGATGACTTTCCCCATGTCCTCGGGGTTAAGGTGAAGAGTGATCAACACCCCCATCTCGTCCACTGTCCGCTCGGTGCGAACTTGATCAGGATGATCAACTAGCGCTTTCACAACGTACTCGACAAATTCTTGATCGCTTTGCATTGCCATATCTTTGCAAGTTACCGAGAATTTTCATTCCGGGAACTTTCTTTAGTTCAGTTCAAGCCGAATCGACCATTCTTGCAACCCGAATGCGGTTGGCAGAATTTCAGCTATACCCAGCACTAATTTCTTTTCATATCACGAGTCAACATCTCGTCCGTTTGCCTTTCCGGACAAACGCAAGTTAAGGAAGTTGGCGGATGGAAATTAGTGCTGGGTAAATTTCCTTATCTGGCCGCAGTGTAGCAGAAAAAATAAAAGTTGACAAGAGCTTACAGATAGAATTTGCGACGTTATAAGTCCGCCTTTTTGCCTTCCTCAATCCCTCTCCCAATATCATCAAGCTCGGCGACGATTTCCTCGGCCTTCTCAAATTCCGGCTCTCCTCTTAGTAATCTTTTTTTGGCGCCCTCGTGTCTTTTTCTAAAGTAACCCGTCCCGGAGTCAATATCCCCACCGAATTGTTCCGGATTGTCTGGTTGGATCATGGCTTCAAAAGAATTTTCAAAAAAATAACCAGTGTCGCCGGTTACGAAAAATTAACTAGTCGGTTTTTCTTCTGCTGGCGTTTCTGCTGCAGGCGTTACAGTCGAGACAGTTTCTGCTGGCGTCTCTGCCACCGGGGCGGCGGCCGGGGCGGTTTCCGCCGGGGTCTCTGACTTTTGCCCGGCTGCGACTTGAGCGGGTTTCGGTTTGGGCCGCCAGGACTTAACTTTAGCCCCTTCCAGGAGCTTTTTGGTAATCAGCAAGTTCCGCACCGTGGGCGACAACTCAATGTTTCTTCCGATCCAAAGTTTCAACCGTTCTTCGCTTTTCAGCCGCAACTCTTTGGTCCGGGGGTTGTACTGGCCTAAAATCTCGAGGGCCAGCTTTTTGGCCGAGCGGTGTTTTTCCGCGACCACCAAACGAAAATCCGGCTGATTTTTCGCGCCAGTTCTTTGCAAACGTATAGTCAACATTGGAAATGACAGAATTTAGTTAAAAATTTAACGTGGGTGAATTATAACAAACACCGCATTTAGAATCAATGACCGCTCGAGGGCATTGACTCTTACTATCCATACTGCTATTATATTTTGATCGCGCAGGAAAACTTGAGACGGAGGACTGAAATGAGAGATATGGCTGACAAGCTGCCGCCAAAGCTGGTCAAGTGGCTGGAGCGGTTTGGCGTCACTTGGGGCGGATTGTTCCGCATCAACCCGGACGTGCCGTTCGAACTGGACATGTACGACGGCATCGGCGAGCAGGACTGCTACGCTTGTCCGACGGTCCTGCGCTCTGTGCAGACCGACGGAACCATCATTGCCGCACAGGAACCCAACGCAACCGGCCGGATGCAGGGCAAACTGCTGGTCAAAAACGCCAGCTACGTCATCTGCCTCATGTGCCAGCTGCCGGAACAAAGCGGCGTCTGTCTTACGCAACATTACGGCGAAGCCCGGCTCTTCCTGTGCACGGTCGCGATGCGCGCAGATGTCGACCGGGTAGTACTCGCAAAAAGATTCGCCCAGATTGTTTACGGCCACGGGGCCGACGAAACTTATCTGGCCGCGCTGGCGAAACTCCCGGCCGCAGTAAAGTGGGTCAAAGCCCGCTTCCAGTTTGAGCGTCTCGGTCGGCTAAGAAACTACGCGGGGGTCTACTGGCAGACGGAGAATTCACCGTACGCCTTTCCCCACTACGCCCGAGTCGCGATCTTCTTTTCGGCAAAACAGCGGCAACAACCTGGCTACGACGAGTACGAAACTCACCTTGAGCAGTTGAACGAATGCCAGCCGCTGCGCTTGCTTGCGCGCCTTGAAGAAAAATGGGGCTGGACCGCTCTGATCAAGCCGCTCATTAAACGCCGGACCGGCTCTTCCTTCCGCGCCCTGAACGCCCTCGACTTTCCGGTGTTTGGCTTTTTCATGGGAGAAACAGCCGTGCTGTCTCGAGCTGATCTGCAGAAACTCCTAAAAGCCCGGGGCAAGCAAGTCCGCGCCAAAACGCCGAAGAAAACCCCCAGCCAAGCTGCGAAAAGAAAGGGGCGACCACGATCAGGAAAGTAACGAGTGGCTTTTCCACGCTCAACAAACTCGAACGGTTCGAACGAACCGTTTTTTATTTAACTTTGGCTGGGCCTTACTTCTTGTCCCTTACGCCGCAATGGCCACGGCCTTATCAAGTTTGATGGACAAAACTTTCGAAATTCCCTCCTCGCCCATGGTCACGCCGTATAGCAAACTTGCGTACCGCATGGTTTCCCGATTATGGGTGATGGTAATAAACTGGGTCTGGTGAGCGAGTTTTGACAGAATTTTTCCGAAGCGAATAGAGTTAGCTTCGTCCAAGGCCGCGTCCACCTCGTCCAAAACCACAAACGGCGAAGGAAACGCCGTTAAAATCGCCATCAAGAGCGCGATCGCGGTCATGGTTCTTTCCCCGCCGGAAAGCGCGGACAATAAGGCCAACTTTTTCCCCGGAGGCGTTGCTCGGATCTCGATGCCGCTAACCTCTTCGCGGCCGAATTGGGGATTCGGCCGGGCCACATCCAGCCCCGCTGGCTCCTGCTCTTCCCCTTCCTGTTTTTCTCCCTGGCCGTTTTCTTCGCTTGGCAAGAGGCGCTGCTCTTTGACTAAAGACATTCGCGCCCGGCCGCCGGAAAATAGAATGCGAAAGTACTCGGAAAAATGATCGTTGACCTTGTCAAAACCCAAACTGAACTCCTTTTTAATCAACCCGTCCAATTCGGTAATCACCTCTTTTAAATCCGCGACCGCTTTTTTCAAGTCGCTCGACTGACTGACTAAATGATTATAACGCTGGAGCGTTTCTCGGTACTCCTGCAAGGTCAACTCGTCCACGCCGCCGGCTTGCTCCAGCTGGACTTTCAGTTTTAAAATTTTGGACTCCAGCCCCCCCTCCACCGGGGCCGGGGGCGATTGGCGCACCTGCTCGACAAACTCGTTGCCCAAATCTTTGCGAATCTCCGCATAAATGCTTTCCAGCGCTTGCTCATCCCGCGCCTTTTCAATCAAGACCAGGCCCCGCTGGTCCTTGAGCTTACCGATGGTATCCTGCTTGTCGCGCAATTTATGTTCCTTTTGTAAGAGATCTTTTTTCTGCGCGCTCTCGGCTACTATAAAATTTTTCAGATCGGCTTCCATTTTTTCGATCCCCGAAAAATAAACTCGCAGCTTATCGGTCAAATCTTTCTCCTGTGCTGAAAGCGCGCGCCATGCTCTACCGGGGTCGGCAAACTCCTCCTGCTTCAGCATTTTCGCGACCCGGGTTAACTCCGTCTGTAACGCTGCGGCTTGCTCGGCGTAAAATCGTTTTTTTGCGATCGCGGTTTGGATGTGGGCTTCGATTCCCGCCAGCTCCTTTTGCACCCCTTCCCTTTTCTCAAACATTTTCTGCAACTCACCGTTGAGCTGAATCAGCTCCGTGTGATTGAGCTGCGAACCAGTCGCTTGAGCAACCTTGTCTTTTAATTTTACCAGAACTATCTCTAAATTGTTGGCGTCTTCCTGTAAATGCTGGAAATCCTCCTCGGAGTGTAGATTCTTAATCTGATACAACAACGACTGATAGCGGGAATAAATCTTTTCGACTTCTTCTTTCAGCTTACCCAGGTCAACTGGATTACGCAGGGCGTCAATCTGGGCTTTCAGTTTCTGGGTCTCGCGGCTTTGGGATTCGTAGATTTTCTTGTGCTGGGCTAAATTTTTTTCGGACAGCGCCGACTGCGCCACAAGCGACTCTAAATGGCCGTTTAATGTCCTAAGCGAGGTTTTAATGCTTTGCTCCTGCAACAATAAATTTTTTTGATCCCTCCCCCCCGGAACACCCGCCTTCAGCTGCCCGCGCGTGATCGCCAGTTGCTCCTGCACGCTGTTTTTCTCCTGCTCCACTTTACGCAGGTCTTCTTGCAGGCGGCTGTAGGCGCTGGTCCTTTCGACACCGGACCGCTCTAAAATTTTTATTTCCTCTGTAAGCGACAGTAATTCAGCCGACAAATCCTGAATCTCTTTATCAAAATATGCAACTCTTCCCTGCCGTTCCGCCACCGTCGCGGCAAGCTTGTGGTACCGCGCCGAAAAATGCTGTTTTTGCAAAATCCGCAGCTGGGAAACCAGCTCATCGCGGGCCTGCATGCGCTTGGCTTGCCGTTTCAGCGAGCGCAACCGCGGCTCGATTTCCGCCACTAAATCCGCAACGCGGAGCAAATTTTGCTCGGTGCGCTCCAACTTCCTTGCCGCCCGTTCCCGCTTCAAGTAATACGGCTTAATACCGACTGCTTCCTCGACTAAAGATTTGATCGCCGCCGGCCCGGCCAGCACCAACTGGTCAATGCTGCCTTGGGAAATGACTTGATAAGAACTGTTGCCATAACCGGACTTGGACAGCAACTCTACCACATCCATCAAGCGCACTGCGGAATTGTTGATTAAGTACTCCGATTCTCCGTCGCGAAACAGCCGGCGGGCGACAGCCACTTCCGAAAAATCCAAAGGCAGTCGGCGATCTTCGTTATCGAAAACGATCACCGCCTCGGCCATGCCCAAGCGCGCTTTCTTATCCGAACCGGCAAAAATCACGTCTTCGCTTTTTTTGCTGCGCACCGCCTTCATGCTCTGCTCACCCAGCACCCAGCGAATAGCGTCGGAAAAATTTGACTTTCCCGAACCGTTCGGGCCTACGACCGCAACGATCCCGGGCGCAAATTCCAGCACGGTTTTTCTGGCAAACGACTTGAATCCTTGAATCTCAATCCGTTTTAGATACATAAAATGCCCCGCCTAGACAAACGGCGAATGAATTTTTTTGGTTTTTGTTTCAGCCGCTGGTGGTGTGAAACACCGCTTACTGACTGAATAAGACGCGAGTATTCGCGTCTATCCTCGGTTGCT
>JACQJK010000108.1 GCA_016205055.1 Candidatus Doudnabacteria bacterium | reverse complement strand
GGGTATAACTGCGAATTTGATTGCCCCACTCGGCCGAATGGAACTCGCCGCGAATTTTTTTCTTCTCCTGGCGCAACTTTTCTTCTTCCAGAACTTTCAGACGGCTTTGCAAAATTTTTAACGCTCGGACCTTGTTTTGCTGCTGGGAACGCTCGTTTTGAATTGAAACCTTAATTCCAGTCGGGACGTGAGTTATGCGTACGGCCGAGTAGGTCGTGTTAACCGACTGACCGCCGTGTCCGCGAGCCGTAGAAGTTTCAATCTTCAACTCCTTAGGATCCAGTTTTACTTCCTCGTGCACTTCCAGTTCCGGCAACACCTCGACTAAAGCAAAAGAAGTTTCGCGAGTGTGGGTTGGATTAAAAGGCGATAAGCGTATTAAACGATGCACGCCCGCTTCGCTTCTTAAATGTCCAAAAGCATAGAACCCTTTGATTGCCAGCACCGCGGTTTTGATTCCGGCTTCGGCCCCGGCTGACTTATGAAGCAAGTCAACTTCGTATCCGGCTTTCTCACAGTATCTTAAATACATCCTCAACAACATTGCGGCCCAATCCTGCGCATCAGTTCCGCCGGCGCCGGAATGCAAGGACAGCAAACAGTCGTGATCGTCGTATTTCTCCGAAAGAAAAGTGCGGATGCGGAAATCGTTGGCCGCTTGATGAACCTTGTCAAAAAGAATCTTAAACTCTTTTGCCAGCTGCTGATCGCGGTCTTTGTGCAGCAGCTGCGCATAGGTCTCCAGTTCCTGCAACTGCTTTTCCAGATTCTCCCAATCAGCGATAACGCTGTTCAGTCGCTCGATTTGCCCGGTGATCATCTTGGCTCGGCCTTGATCCTTCCAAAATCCCGGGTCCAGCGTTTGGTCAGAAAGCTCCAATACTTTCTGCTTTATCTGGGGCAGGTCAAAGATGCTCCTTTGTGGCCTCGATCTGGGCCTTTAAATTTTTGAGTTCGCTTAACTTGTCGTCAATCATAAGTTTGACTTGATTATATCAAATCCGTCTGAAATGAACCACCTTCTCGCTATCCGGCCTTTCACCCGCCCTTCTTCGCCCTCCAAAATCAGCCAGGGGCGGACGGGGTATTCTGCGAAGGAGAATAAAAACCCGTCCACTGGCGGGTTAATAGTTTGACTGCCACCGCTCGTCCAAATCCCGCCTGATCAGCTCCCGTATCCTTTCCTCCTGCAGAGGATGCTTGGGTCTGCTGAACTTCGCAACGTATTCTAGCGCCGCTCAAACAAGCTGGCGCATCTGCTCGTCCTCGGTCAAACCGCGTTGCCAAGCCAACCGGCTAACGAATTCCGAGTCGGCGCGAAGGATTTTGGGTTTCACGTCCCAGATCTTGGGTTCTTGGTCAATCTCAAACGGGACAATGTGGAGCCGAGTTTCCTGGCGGCAAACCGGGAGGATCAAGGCAAGGTTATGTACAAATTCGGTCGCAATGCCCCTGCCCGCAGCGAATCCGAACGCCTGCAAAGTATATTTCATCCGATAGCTTATCTTCAGGTGCTTGGTAACGGTGAGTTCATCGGTTTTCCTCCTCATACCCACGCAAGAAGAACGGTCAGAGCCAAAATCAGTATGTCAAAAAAAGAGGAAGTATTCAAATCCCCCATCACCTCTTTAGAGGTTCTAACGCTTTAACGACGGGCTATTGTATTTCTTTTGTGAATTTTTCCTCCAGTATTCGCTCTTCTACTCGCTGTCTTGCTTCGGAATCAGCGCGTGACCAATAATATTCGTTGTAATCCGCAAATTTCATGGCCTCTCCTCGCCAGGGCGAGCGGGCGCTGATCAAGCGATGCATTTCTTGGACAACCCGGCGATACTGCGGGTGTCCTTGCGGGGTAGAGCGAAGTTCCAGCATATGCATGGCCTCTCGATCATTCATGGAAAGCGTCCAACGCGCGTAGTGTCCGTGCAGCACGGCGTACTGCGCCAAGAGGGCATCGGAAGATGCGATTTGATCAAACAAGGCATCCGCTCGTTTAACACAGGCCAGCACCTGGGACTCAAACCCGGCTTTTTTCAATTCCAGCGGCAAATCAAAGCCGAGTTTGGTCGTAAAAAGCTGTCTTTGCTGTGTATTCATCCGATGCCTCATTAAATCCTTGTACACGCCCCAATTGGTCACTAATTCAAACGTGTTTGAATAACCCTCTTCCAATGCCCTGCCCGGTCTGTCGCGGCGGTTAGTGCGCTTGTTTACATAGGTGTCAATAATTCTTTGTTTTGCCGAGCGATCAAGCCTGCCTGCCCTTTGCCGAATGCTGCTTAACGATAAATTCAGGTAAGGGAAAAGCATCGCTGCAACAACCTGATCGTCGAAAACCTCCAGATCATCCAGCAGATGAATAGCCGGCAGTTGTTGCGGAATTTCCGGTTCTGATGCAGCAAATAACTCGCTGGCCAGGGCAAACATTTCACTTCTGACAGATGCCAAATAATCGCTCCTTTTTGCTCTTCTCACGTACTGGGGGATAACTTCGCTGGTTGCGATTAAAGTCTTTTTTCCAATATCGCCGGCCTCGGCAATCGCGCTTGTGAAAAGATGCGAAATTAGATGCTGATAAAACCGGCCGTTGCCGAACATCCCCAAGTTAGTCAAGGTTGACAGCGGCAGCAAGCAGCGCAAAGTGTCGCAGGATTTCGTTCTGACGTCAAAATTATAGGTTATCCGAAAGGCCTTTTTGTCTTTTTCCTCGATTAGATCCCGCAATTTTTCTTTTGTGCCGTCTCCGTTGATATCGTACTCGGCGTCTTCGATGGTTTTGAGCGAGCCGAAATACTTTTTCATGGGCTCCACCAGAGAAGCATAAGTTTCAAAAATAAAATCCATCGTTGCCAGATAATCTTTGGCAAGTTGCGCGTCGGCAAACCCGGGATCGCGCAAGTATCGCCAGTGCCCAGCGTCGTCTTTCATATCGTAAAACACGTAACGAGTGGACTGTTCAATCGGCGAGCCGCCGATCCGCCGATCCTCAATCTCTTTCGTGGCCAGCATGGAAATATTTTCAAAAGAAACGTGCGCTCCCTCCAGCTCGCCCACGGAATCATCGCCGTAAGCCACCAAAATCCGTTCAATCAATTGATCGGCGTGCTTGGGGTCGATTTCCCCTTCTTTGATAAACTCGTTTAGGAGCACTTCCCGGAAACCGCCCCGCGCCCGGGAATAACGGGCGTACGCCGCGCCGACCATGCCCTCCATACCTTTGACGGCAAAAATACCGTCATCAACGGACGTGACGTATTTTTTTAATAGGTCCTTTTCTGCCTCTGAAAACATGACAAACTTTCCTTAGTTTCTCCCACGGTTTTTAAAAAAACAATGCAACTTTACAAAAACCGTTTGACTTTCGTCCAGATTAACTCGGCGACCTCTTTGCGTGACAAAATCCTTCCGTGCTCGTAACAGTTAATAATGGGGTAATGAAATTTTTTCCCTATTTCCAGATACGTCCGTCCCGCCGCCTTAAGGTGCGAAATGTCTTTTTCGTGCAAATCCCTTTTTTGACCGCCAACGTATTCGCGATGACCCTTGCGATCAATTAATTTCTGCGCCGCGAAGGCGGGCAAGTGCAAAATCAAAGTTAAATCCGGTTTGGGTAACTTAAACAGCCGGTACTCTAAATCGTAAACCCATCGAAAATACTCGTTCCGTTTCTTGGGACTTTGTATTTTCCCTCCTTGATGACCCATATTTGCGCTCACGTAACGATTGGCAAGTACCACTGACCCCTTATGAAGACTTGCTTTGATCCTTTCACTGGCGGCGAACCGGTCCACAGCATAAAAGATCGAAGGGATATAGGGGCCTAGCTTTTTTGCCGAGCCGTAGAGCCCGTTAAGGTACTCCTCGACGGGTCCGGCTGACTTTTTTCCATAACGCGGAAAATCCTCCACTTCCACCTTATAGCCGGATTGCCTCAAGCGCCTGGACAAAACCGCAATCTGGGTGGCCTTTCCGCTCCCGTCGCTGCCGTCGATAACGATAAGCTTCCCTCTCATAACCTCTCATTTAACTTGTGCTCGCGCTCGGTCAGCAACTCGTCAACGGTTTTCAGTAAAGCGTCGATCCCTTTATCGTTGACTATCTCCGCGTCGGCCATTTCAGCAATCCTTTTTAATTGTTGGTGGTAGGGATTAGCCGAATTCTCCATTGCTTCCCTTTTCAAAAAATCGGAGAAAGAAGAAAAATTATCATCCGTGCGCGACCT
The DNA here is from genome assembly GCA_016205055.1 of Candidatus Doudnabacteria bacterium. Lineage (GTDB taxonomy): Bacteria > Patescibacteriota > Doudnabacteria > UBA920 > 2-01-FULL-50-11 > JACQJK01. The sequence continues at coordinate 2,215 of JACQJK010000108.1, read as the reverse complement.
TTTCGCAGCGCGCTTGTAACGAATTTGAGCCGGAGCGTCAACAAACCACAACGTGAAGGGACTGTTTTTTTTTAAAACCTCAACTTCTTCGGGATTCCTGATGCTCACGCACAGGGAGTTTTTTTCTCCAGTTTGTGTAATCTTTTCTAACACCCGGCGGGCCAGCTCGTCTGCTCCAAATTTTTCTCTGATCTCGTTTCCAACTTCAACCAGATTTTCCCGGGTAACGGGCTTTCCTCGCGCTTTCAATTCTTGTCGCAACAGGTCGGACAGGGAGTGATAAACAAAACCGCGCTTTACAAGATATCTTGCGACGGTATCTTTCCCGGCGGCGAACGACCCGCTAAGCCCGATGATCATTTTAAATGCCCTAATACTTAATACCCGATACTAAATACTACATACTACTCTTATCCCGTGCTCCCAAAACCGCCGCGAGACGTATCGGAAAGCGATTCTGTTTCTTCCCACTCCGCCCTGACAATCGGCAAAATCACTCCCTGGGCAAGCCGCTCGCCGGCGTTAACTTCCACCGTTGAATCGGTAAAATTGTAAATCAAAAGTCCCAATTCGTCATTCGGTCCGTGGTAATCCTGGTCGATCACGCCCACGCTGTTGCGCAGAATCAGCCCTTTTTTAGCCAGACTGCTGCGGGCAATCAAAAAGAGCGCGTGTCCTTCCGGCACTTCAATGACCAGACCGGTTTTGAGCATGCTGGTTTGGCGCGGCTCTATCCGCGCCGATTGCGAAATTGCAAGATCAAAAGCCACCGAGCCGGCTGTTGCGTATTGCGGCAGCTGCACCGACCTATCGAGTTTTTTTATCCTGACTTTCACGGCTTTTCCCCTTATCCTTCTGCCTGGCCAGCTCTTGAGTTATTTTTGAGGCTAGCGGGCTTTTTGAACCGGCGTACTTGTTCGTTGGTTTCTTGTTGTAAGGTACCTCAACTTTGCTTGAAACTTCTTCAAAAGTAAAAGCGCATATGCGCATCCCCGGGTAAAGCGCAACCGGCATAACCCCCAGGTTCCCTAACTCCATCGTCGGTCTGCCAATCCAGCCGGGGTCAAAAATTGACGCGGTACCGTGCACGATAATCCCCAGCCGGCCCAGGGAACTGCGGCCCTCGATGCGGCCCAAAATGTCATCAGCCAATTCTAAAGATTCTATGGTTGACGCCAGCGCGAAGTCGCCCGACTGCATAATGAAAGCCTCTCCTTTGGGAATGACTATTTCCTTCATTAACTGCGCGGTATCGATCCGGCCCCGCAAGTCAATGAACGGGTAACTGGAGTGCTTAAAAACCCTGAATCGGTTTCCCAAATGAAAATCAATGGAGCAGGAGCCCAGCTGTTCTTTCAAGTCCGGAGCGGGCGCGATTTTGATTCGGCCCGAACGCAGGGACTTTTTAATGTCTGTGTCTGATAGAATCATGCGGTAAAGCAAGACGCTTACAGCGCAATTCGCAAACCCGGCCCCATAGTCGAGGCGACGGTAATTTGCTTAATGTATTCCTGCTGCGCGCCTTTTGGTTTGGCTGCGCGTACGCCCGCAAGAAGCGCTTCAAAATTCTCAACCAGTTTTTGAGGGTCAAAAGAAACCTTGCCTATGATTTGGTGGACATTCCCGTTTTCGTCGCTTTTCAAATCAACCCGCCCTGCCGCAATGTCACCGATCGTTTCTGCGATCGAGGAAGTGACCGTGCCGGTTTTCGGGGACGGCATCTTTCCTTTGGTCCCCAAGATTTTTGCTATCGGGGCAAGCATCTTCATTATCGCCGGCTCGGCCACCGCAATATCGAAATCGACTTTCTCCGTTTGCTTAATCAATTTCACAAGCTCCTCGCCCCCGACCAATTCGGCTCCCGCGGCTTTTGCTTCGTGTTCTTTTGCCGGGCTGACAAACGCCGCGATTCTTAATTTTTTTCCGGTACCGTGCGGCATCCTGACAGTGGTGCGGAACGATTGATCGGTCTGCTTGGGATCAATGCCTAAGCGCATGTGCACTTCGACGCTGGCGTCGAACTTTTCTTTCGAATGTTTTTTCACCAACTCTATCGCTTCCGTGATGGAATGACTCTGCTGCTTACCCAAAGCGTTAACTACCGCTTGATACCTTCGACTCCTTTTTTTCATAAGACCTTTTGCAAAATAAGCTTTCGAGATAATTTTTACAAACTTCGAGCGAAAAAGCCGAATAAGCGACGACGTTTAATGGC
>JACQJK010000103.1 GCA_016205055.1 Candidatus Doudnabacteria bacterium | reverse complement strand
TTGGTAAACAAGTTCTTTGTGTTTGCAATTTTCCGCCAAAACAAATCGCCAACTTTTTCAGCGAGGTTTTAACTTGCGGCTTTTATTTACCTTCCGGAGAGGTGGTATTAGCAATTCCGGAAAGAAAAGTTCCGAATGGATCAAAGTTGCTTTAAAAAAGTTTGTAGCCGGGTGACTTATCAAACCAGACCCCGCTTACGAGGTTTCTTTTGATTTTTCCAAAGTCAGTTTGACTCCAGTGTCATTAACGGAGTACCTGACTCCTTCTTTGCCAAACGCGTCTTGCATCAAAAATCCGCCCCGGCCGCTTTTTTTGAGAAGTTGGGAGTCGCTTGTGGGATCGCGGGCCAGGAACGCTTCGGCAAGTTTTTTCGATTTTTCTCCGCCCTGGTCTTGGATGGTTAAATAAATTTTTTCGCGGGTAACATCGCCGGCAACCCGGACTGTTTTAGTTTTTGCTTCCGGAGCTTCTTGCGCTTCAAGAATTTTTTGATCAAAGTTGTTGCTTTCTTCCCTGACCAGTCCGAGATTGCCGTGCACTATGGCGTTCATTACTCCTTCGCGAAAGCCCAGCTTGCATTGGTATGCGGTTTCCGCGCCCCACCCTAAGTCGGAGAGAATTTTTTCAAGTTCGTCTTCGTAAAGGTCAATTTGCTCAATGTCCGTAGGAATCGTCCATTCCACGTGTCTTAAAAATTCTTTTGGTCGCTCTGTTTCCATAGGAAAGTATTACTTTGGCCAGGGAGAGATCATTAGCATCTCTTTTTGGTCAAGTTTGGACCAAATTTCTTCTGTGACAAAGGGCATGAAGGGATGAAGGAGTTTGAGGATTGTAGTAAGTACAAAGTATAGAGTATAAAGGGTATTTTTTTTTGTTTTCTCGTCCTTGAGTTGTTTTTTGCTTTCTTCTATATATTTATCGGCAAATTCGTGCCAGGAGAACTGGTAGATCGCCTGCGCCGCTTCGTGCAGTCGGAAGTTTTCAAGATTTTTGGTGACTGATGCGACAGTCGCTTGTAATTTTTTTGAGATCTCGCGGTCAGCGGCAGTAATAGTTTTTAGCTTATAGCCCCATACTAGAGCATTCGGCACAGTATGGGGTAAACTTTTGGCTTCTCGTTTGGGAACTGGGAATTGGGAATTGGGAATTGATACGTTCGTAAGAACGTATCTTGCAATATTCCACAATTTGTTGGCAAAATGCTTCATGCCGCGGATTTTGTCTTCGGAAAGCGGGATGTCGTTGCCGGCGGCGGTGGAAAACACCAGAGCAAATCGTAAGGCGTCGGTGCCATAAGTGTCAATGACGCCGAGCGGGTCAGTGACGTTGCCTTTGCTTTTGCTCATTTTTTGGCGATCGCGAGCGCGCACCAGGCCGTGCAGCAGGACTTTTTTAAACGGCGGCTTGCCGGTTTTGTAGCCGGTTTTGTAGTAGGACAGCATGATCATTCTGGCAACCCAAAAAAATAGTATATCCCAACCCGTTTCCATGACCTGGGTGGGGTAGTAAGTTTGGAAGTCCGCCTCACCCTTCCTCTCCTTATTAAGGAGAGGAAGGGTGAGGTTACTTTTGGCGTCGTTGGCCATCAGGGCCGCGAATGGCCATTGCCCGGAAGAAAACCAGGTGTCAAAAGTATCTGGATCTTGTATCAAGTTGACTCCTCCGCAAGCAGGGCAGGTTTTAGGATTTTCAGAAGAAATAATAATTTGCCCGCAGCCTTCTTTTTTGTCCTGCTCTGAGAATGGCTTAAATTGATAAGTATAAAGCCATGCCGGCGTATCTTTTGTCACCTTGCGATCAGGGTGCAAGCGCTCAAAAGCCGCAATTAGTTCTTTAGTAGTGTTGTATTTACCGCCATGCAGAGCGTCGGGAAGTTGAATGTCGCCTACCGGCTTTTTGTCGGCAGTCGTCATTACCCCGTAACCAAAAAGCAATTTTGACTGGCTGTTTTCAAACGCGACGCGATCGCCGGTTTTCAGATTATGGTTGCGTAATCTGTAAGTACGTATTTTACCGTTCGACACTTCTGGGGCGATATGTCCGGCAAAGCCCATCTTAGGACCGGATGCTTTTTCTGCCCCCCCGCAGTACCAAACGGGAATCGGTATGCCCCACCAAATTTGCCGGGAAATCGGCCAGTCGCGAATGTTCTCCATCCAGTGTCGAAAGATTTTTTCAAATTTTTCTGTAACAATCTCAACCTCTTTTTTATCGAGCGCCTCCAATGCCATGGCTCGCAAACTCGGCCTGCCGTCAGGGAGTTTTTCGGTCATTTTTATGTACCACTGCATCACAATTTGCGGTTCAATTAAGTTGCCGCATTTGTAGCACAGCTGCACGTTGTGTTTGTATTTTTCTTCAATCTTTTCCAGGAGCCCTTTTTTTTCCAGTTTCTCGACGATTTTCGGCCGCGTTTCCAGAATTTTTTGCCCGGCAAACTCTCCGGCTATCGGCAATAGCCGACCGCGTTTGTCAATTATAGTTTCGATTTCCAAGCCGTGCCTTTGGGCAATTTCAAAGTCAACCGGATCGTGCGCCGGCGTGATGGTCATGACGCCGCTGCCGAACGCCACATCCACCGCCTCGTCTTTGACGACCGTAGCGGTTATGGGGCCGTTGATCCATTCCAGGTCCAGTTTTTGTCCTGATTTGAATTTCGCATAGCGCTTGTCTTTGGGGTGCATCACCACATACTTGTCGCCGAATTTGGTTTCGGGGCGGCTCGTGCCGATGGTAAATGGTCCGTATTTGAAATAGTAAAAGGGTTCTGTCCGCTCTTCGTATTTGGTTTCCAGGTCGGAAAGCCCGGTTTGGTGCTTGGGACACCAGTTGCAAATGCGGCCGGCGCGGTAGGCAAGGCCGTCTTTATACATTTGGCCGAAAGTCTGATAGACGATTTTTACAATCTCGGGATCGAGTGTGAAAATGTTGCGGCTCCAGTCGCACGAAGCCCCAAGCCGTTTTATGGCTTCTTCCGAAATATATTTGTTTTCCTGCACATACTTCCAAATTTCCTTGTAAAATTCCTCTCGCTGCATTTTAAAGCGACTGCGCCCTTCTTTTTCTAGTTTTTTTTCAAAGACCACTTGGGTTTCAAACCCGGCGTGGTCAGTCCCGGGCAACCATAAAGTTTTACGCCCCCGCATACGTTCGAATCTTATCAAGATGTCTTGAATGGTGTAGCCCAAAGCGTGACCGACGTGTGAGGGTGCGTTAGCGTTCGGCGGCGGCATGATGATGGTGTAGGGTTTTCGGGACTCGGCGCGCGGCAAATTTTCCGGAGTAAAGTAACCGCTTTTCAGCCATTTGTCGTAGATTGTGCCTTCGACTTTTGTGTGGTCGTAGGTTTTTGAGAATTCTTTCATTTTTTTTGTAATTGAACGATGCCCTTATCGGCGTTTAATTCTACCATCTGTCCTGTTTTAAGAATACTCGAAGCCCCATGCGTGCCGACGATACAGGGAATATTGAATTCCCGCGCCACTACTGCTGCGTGAGAAGTAATTCCTCCTTCATCAGTAATGATTCCTGCCGCCTTTTCTACGATCGGCACCATGATAGGGGAAGTCATGGTTGTAACCAGAATTTCTCCTTTGCGGAAATTTTGTCTATCTTTAATGAACTGTCGTAAGTCTTTCACGTTTACGATCCTGACCCTACCCTTTATCAAGCCGTGGTTAGCTGGAATGCCGCGCATGGAGCCGTGTATCCTTTCTTGAATTTGTATTTTGCTTACCAGTCTATTTTTTAGCGCCAAAGCTGGTTTTCCAGAAAGAAATGTCAGGGAGCCGTGATGGTAATAATATGCAAAGGCCATTTTTCTTTGCTCTATTTCACGCTTGCTTAATTGTTTGTCGTTTAGAAGCAGATTTTTAAGATCGGTAAAAGTATAGGTTTCAATGAAATTGTTAAAAGTAGTTTGTGTCCTTTTATGTAACGCTTGAATTAGGGGGAGACACATATATTCCGCTCCGCTCCAGATGTGTTTTAAGCGGTATCGAGCTAAAGCGTTTTTTTGTATAGTTTCTGCCAGATATTTTAATCGTTGGTTTTTTATCTGATTATAAACCAGCTTATGCCTGGTCTTGGCCGTGACTAAAGCGTTTCTCATTCGTAAGACTGCTTGGCGATGATCAGTTTTACTTTCCTGAACAAACTTGGTTTTGAGGAAAGAAAGCACTAAACGGTCATTATAGGTATTAAAGAAAAGTGCCGGGTACTTAAGTGCGTATTTTTTTAACTCGGCCGAGGTTACTGTTTTTTTATCTAAGAGTTTTATAAAATCCATTCTTTCTTTCATGGTCTCATCAGGTTCGGCTGGAGTACAGAGCCAAACGAAGTATTGTTGGCGCAGTCTGGATCCTCTGATGCTTGATTTCAAAATACTCCCTACTTTATTCACCAGCGCTGTCGTTCCCGCCGGTGTAGAAAATTCGAAAAAGGTAAAAGTTTTGTTTAAATAGTCCTCGTAAACCTCTAAAATTTTAAGAAGTCGTCCGTTATCATATCTGGAAAAGTCAGATCGCCTAATTTTTGAGCTGAAGTTAATAAAAGCCCGTATGTGTTTTTCAATTCTGCGAAAAATCGTATTACTAAAATCGGTTTCGAGCATTTTTTTGCCGTTTGACTCCATGCGCTTGATTGCATGACCCGGCATATAGTGGGAGAATATCCCGTTTGACTGGAAAAAAAGATCTTCTGGAATGCCCGAAGCGACTTGTCGGCCGCGGGAGTCAATATCTGTCAAGAGTTGCGATAACATCGCTTGGGTAATCATAGCAGACTGTTTTTGCCCCCACATGAATAGATATTTTTTCATCCAGCTGTTTTAAACATAAAAAGCACCCATCGGTGCTCGCAATTCGCCAGCGGCGAAGGTACCATCGCGAATTTTTCTTATTTTGTCGCTTTAACGGGCAACCTCCGGTCAGTTCTACGGCCGCTTGCGGCCGCCCCGAGCGTAGTCGAGGGGCTGCATTTTGGCTTTCTTCTGACACTTTTGAGATTTCCCTCCTGTTTAAC
>JACQJK010000010.1 GCA_016205055.1 Candidatus Doudnabacteria bacterium | reverse complement strand
CCTGCGCGCCGTCCGGCCGCAGCTGCAAATAACGCTTCTTCATCATTTTCAGGGCGTTATCTGAAAAAGATTCGTTGGTTTTTTGCTGAACGGACGCGGTAACGAAACTTTGGGCGTGCAAATAAATCTCCTCGGGTGTGGATTTCTTCATATTTTTGTTTCAGGGCGGTTACAATTTTTTAAGTTCTCTCTTGAATTCTTCAATATCTTTAAACTGCCGATAAACCGAAGCAAAACGAATGTAGGCCACCTGGTCAACTCGCTTCAATTGCTTGATAACGATCTCTCCAATATCGGTTGAGGTGACTTCTGCTCCCGAGGTACTGTTGGAAATTTGCTGCTCTATGGTCGCGACCAACTTTTTGAAAGTTTCTTGGGTAATCGGACGCTTTTCCAAAGCCCGGCTCAAGCCCGCGGTCAGCTTGTCCTTGGAATACGGCTCACGCTGACCATTGCGCTTGACGACCATAAGGTCTAAAAGCTCCATCTGCTCTAAAGTCGAGAAACGGAATTTGCATTTCGTGCATTCTCGCCTGCGGCGAATCGCGTAGCCGTCGGTAACCACCCGAGAATCAAGGACTTTGGTATCTTCATAGAGGCACTTAGGGCACTGCATGCGTATTTTTTGACGTCATAATAACAAGCGGTTGGCTTTCAAATGTATTAACCGCTCGTTCGTTGGCTCGCTCGCTTATCATACCATTTCCGAAACCTCGGGCAGAAATTTTTCAATTTTGTTTTTATTTCGGGGGGTTAAAGAGCCGGATTTGCGGATTAACACTATATCTAGTGTTCCTACCTTATAGTTTACTACTAGATGTAGATTAAGTCAATACCCGAATTTCCTAAGGTTTTTTTGTATAGCCGTCTATAAAGCGAAAAATTATCCACAAAATTTTTTTACTTGGGGCTCTTGGAGGGGAAAAAACAAAAAAGCCCAGTTTGCAAAAAAGCAAATTGGACTTTTGTACCCCCTTGTGATCTAATCAAACTTTTACCCCGTTACCGGGGGTCGTGGACGCCACTGTATAACTGTAACTGTCTAAGAGATGCCCCCGCCATAGTGGGATACCCTATCGTGGCGTCACACATAAACCCGTGAGGATTCACTTTATCTTTTTTCGAATGAAGGCAGGCACGTCCAGCTCGTCCTTATCATCCTGCAAAACAGAGTTGTCCACGGATTTCGCGGAAAACATGGGTCGGCGCACCGATTTTTGGCTTAATTCCGGTTCCGGCTCGTCGTCGAGCGCCTGTAAAGGCGCGTTGACTAAGGAATCAATGGCTTTTTTCCTTGACCCTTCCTCAAAACCGGTGGCCACGACTGTGATCTTCACCTCATCGTCCAACTCTTCGTCAATCACTGCCCCGAAAATGATCTTTGCGTCCGGATCCACAGATTTGGTAATAAACCGGGCGGCCTCGTCAACCTCGTGCATGGTCAAGGTCTTGCCTCCGGTCACGTTAAAGAGCAAACCCTTGGCGCCGTCAATAGACATTTCCAGAAGCGGGCTGCCGATGGCGGATCGCGCGGCGTCCACCGCGCGATTCTCCCCTGTCCCGCGGCCGATGCCCATTAACGCGCTGCCCGCATTCTGCATGATCGCGCGCACATCCGCAAAATCTACGTTAATCAGTCCGGGCGTGGTGACCAGCTCGGCAATGCCGGTAACGGCCTGCCGCAACACATCGTCCACCGTGCGGAAGGCCTGCAGCAACGGCGTCTTTTTATCAATGATCTGCAATACCCGGTCGTTGGGAATCACAATAATCGTGTCAACGTGTTCTCTTAGTTCCTCGTACCCCCGCTCGGCGATCTCTCGGCGTTTGGCTCCTTCAAAAGCAAAGGGCTTGGTCACTACCGCGACGGTTAAAATACCGGCTTTTTTGGCCAGTTCCGAAACAACCGGAGCCGCTCCCGTGCCCGTGCCGCCACCTAAACCGCAGGTGACAAAAACCATGTCGGAATTTTTGATGGCTTCTTCGATTTCTTCCCGGTTTTCTTCTGCCGAGGCGTGCCCAATCTCTGGATTCATCCCTGCCCCCAAACCGCCGGTGGTCTTCCGACCAATATGCACTTTCCTGTCGGCAGTCGAATGCATCAGGGCTTGGGCGTCGGTATTCACCGCAATAAACTCCACTTTATCAATTCCGACGTCCATCATCCGATGAATGGCGTTATGTCCAGATCCCCCGACACCGACAACGCGAATGCGCGCAAAGGTTTCCATCTTCGGAGAAACTCTCATAAATTAATGCTCTCAGGACTCACGGGATTGCTTGCTCTGGTCGGGCAAAGCCCGACCTTTGCAAGCATTTGGCCAATTTTCCGCCGGAGGCGGATCCGCCTTCGGCGGACTTAAAACCTTAAAATCTGCGGTTTGACCTCGGCGTAGGTCGACTACGCCTTCGGCCAAATCCTCGATTTTGCCTCGACCGTCTCGGCTACGCTCGAGGTCGCCCCGAGCTTGCCGAAGGGCGAACTTGGCTCAAACCCGTAACTCCTGGCTCTATAAAAAACCCACTATTAATGCTTGGTGTTTCCGTCGCTTCCTAAATTATGGCATAACCGCCTTAAACCAAGATTTCACCTTATCCACAACCTGCTCGGGGATGAAAGACGAAAGCGATAACCGCTTAAATGGATTGGAACTGGGTTTAGCGTACTCACTGCCCCACAAAACCAGCCCCACGGCGGTGCAGAAAGCCGGTTCGTCGATCCGATCAATTACCGTCGAGATGTTGGCGGGCAACCCCAGTTGACACGGCAGCCGCAATTCCTTTTTTGCCAGCTCCAGCAGTCCGTGCAGCTTGGCGCCGCCGCCGCTGATCACCGCTCCGGCCGGAAGCTGTCCGTCTTTGCCGACCAGCTTCAACTCTTTATTAACCATCCCAAAAATTTCCTCCAGCCGCGCCTGAATGATATCGGCGACGTAAGCTCGGCTGACCCGGCCCTCTTCGTTCTTGTCAATTTTACTCAAGGAAATTTCCTCATCGCGTTTCAAATTCGCTTTGGCAGCAGTACCATATTCTATCTTAACAACTTCAGCCGTGTCAATAGTCGTCCGCAAGCCCAAAGCCAAATCGTTGGTGATGTGCGCCGAGCCAACGGGGAGAATCGCGGAATGCAAAAGTTCGCCTTCTTCAAACACGACCAAACCCGTGGTCCCCGCTCCGATGTCAATTAACACACAGCCCAGCTCTTTTTGTCGTTTGCTTAAAACGGAATGCGCCGCCGCCAATGGCGCCAGCACCAAGTCCTCAATCTCAATGCCTACTCGTAAAATACACTTGGTCAGGTTTTTAACGAAAGGCACGGAGGCCTGGATAATTTGACTGTCCACCTCCAGCCGAATCCCCGACATGCCTAACGGGTCTTTTATCCCGGTTTGTCCGTCCACGGTGAAGGTTTTGGGAATAACATGGAGGATCTCCCGATTGGGGGGGATGGAAATCGCTTGCGACGCGTCAACCACCCTGATGATGTCGCCCTCGGTAATTTCTCCGTCCGCGCGAGACACCGCTATAACACCGTGCGACTCTAAGGAAGTCACGTGAGCGCCGCCCACCGAAACGACCGCGCGGTCAATTTGCAAACCCGTCATCCGCTCGGCTTTGTCAAGCGCGCTTGAAACCGAAGAAATCGCTTCTTCAATATCTACTATCACTCCCTTTCTGATCCCGTGCGCCGGCGCTTCCCCAACGCCAATAATGCCGGCGGGCGATTTTTCTCCCACCGACAGTTTTCCGACCACGAGGCGGATCACGCTGGTACCGACGTCTAAACCGACGATGACTTGCTCTTTAGGCATAAATCGCAAAAGGCAGAAAAATGGGAAAACACACGGTCAAACCTGGGCGATCATTAAAGAGTTGACGGTGTCAAACTCGATATTCACCCACTGAATGTAAGAAATTAGACTGACTCCTATCACGAATAAAAAAACAACGGTCCAAATAAACCAACGATCCGGATGAATGGTGGTAAATAACATACTTGAAAAAATTAATTAGAACCTATTTTAAAAACAATTTTTAGGCGAAATTCCAGAAATTCGAGCGAAAATCCCGCCGCAGGGATGAGGTGTAATGG
>JACQJK010000101.1 GCA_016205055.1 Candidatus Doudnabacteria bacterium | reverse complement strand
GAAAAAGCCCGCGTCAAATACAAGTTGCTCGAGCATAAACTTGTTTATACCGCCCACGATGTGGCGCAGACCACAAAGCGAAAAATCAATGAAATCGCCAAGGTGGTTTTGGTCAGAAGCGAAAAAGGACTTGCCCTGGTGGTCGTGCCCGCGGGCAAGTACGTGGATTTAAAAGCGGCGCAAAAAGCGCTCAAAGTCAAAAAACTCGCCATGGCCACGGAAAAAGACATAGCCAAATACCTAAAAAGCAAAATCGGACTGCTCCATCCTTTCGGTAACCTTTACAACCTGCCGACTTTAATCGACAAAGGATTTGCCCGCGCCAAAAAAATGGTGGCCGCGGCCGGCTCGTATACCGAGTCAGTGGAAATCGGCTTAAAAGACTTTGAGAAACTGGTCAAACCTATCAAAGGAGTGTTTTCAAAAACTAAGCGCTAATGTACCAAGTCCACACGGAAAAGTTTCAGGGACCGCTGGATGTCTTGCTCCAGCTTATTGAGGAGCAAAAACTGGACATTACCGAGATTTCTCTGGCTCAAGTCACGGAGCAATTTTTAAATCACATCAAAAAATTGAATCCCGTCGAACCCAACCTGCTTGCCGATTTTTTGACAGTTGCTTCCAAACTCCTGGTCATAAAATCAAAAACCTTGCTCCCCGCCCTTGCAGAAGAACTGGAAGACGAGTCGGGAATGGACTTGACCAAACAACTGCTGCAGCTTAAAAAATTTAAGGAAATCGCCAAGTACATAAAAAAACTGGAGCAAAAAAACAGGTTTTCGCTGGTCCACAATCCGGCGATTGGAGAAATCACGACTTTTTATCCGGATCCGACCGTCTCGCTTAACCGCATAAGCGCGGCGATGCGGTCGCTGGCTTTAAGCTTGGAAGAAATCGTCCGGTTGCCCAAAGAAATCATCAAAGAAGTAATTTCCATCGCCGATAAAATCAAGCAACTCCAACAATTCTTGACCCAAAAGATAGAGTTCAAGCTGTCTGAAGCGGTGCAAAAAAAATCGAAGACAGAAATCATCGTTACTTTCCTGGCGCTGCTTGAGCTGGTCAAACAAAGGATATTAAGCGTCGAGCAAGAGGAGCTTTTCGCCGAAATCGTAATCAAAAAAAATCCAAACAGCCAGGCATGAGCCAAGAACTTCTCGCCCCTTATCTGTTCATCTTGTCCGGGGTCGCGCTTATCTTGTTGAGCTTCCCCGGCATTAACCAACTCATAATCGGGCCCCTGCAACAACGCGGCTATCTCCCGTTAATAAAACCCAAACGCAAACGCGAGTTAATCCTCGGGGCAGGGCCGCGTTTGAGCATGTTGCTGCTCGGCACTTTCCTGATCGCCGCCGGATTATTGCTGTTAACTTTGCGCGCGTGAAAAACCTGATCTCCAAAATTCAATCCATACTTTTCGCCGCCGGCCGGCCGATTAAAATAGCGGAACTAACTAAAGTGCTTGGAGTGGACCGGGAAACTGCGGCGGCCGCACTTGCCGAGCTTGGAAACGAGTTGACACATAGCGGAATTAATTTAATCAGCCACGAAGACAAATACCAGCTGGTTTCTAACCCAGAAAACGCAAAAATCTTAAGCGAATTCTTGAACTCCGAGCTGCGCGAAAAACTCACGGACGCGTCGGTTGAAACCCTGGCGATCGTGCTTTATAAACAGCCGATTTCGCGAGCGGAAATCGAATCCATTCGCGGCGTGAACTCGCAGTACACGCTCCGGCAACTGCAAATCCGGGGATTAATCGAAAAATCCGCGTCGCCCGAAGACGGCCGCCGCCTGGTTTACCGCACCACCTTGGACTTTATGCGGCACATGGGTATTACTGATTTAAAACAACTCCCCGATTTTGAGCAACTCATTAGCTCCGTAACCGTTCCTGAACCAAATGTCGGCCGGTTCGATTCCGCAGCGGATAAAGACGAGCGTATTGACCATGAATCAACACCCCGGAACTCGCCAGAAATTGATGAAGAAAAATAGACCATTTTTGAATTGTAACGTTTTAAAAAACCTCTCGTCTTAATAATTGCTAACCCAATAGCAAAATCAAAAACCTCTTATTGTGTGAAGAGGTTTTTGTTTTAGTTATCCACAACCCTAGCGAATTTCTTCGTATTCCGCGACGGTTTTTTGAAAAGGGCTTTTGGTAAAAAGGACGAAGGTGTAATTTAAAAGGTAAGTGAACATGGTCCGGAAAACACCTCGCTGATTAAAACGGCGGGCGGAGGTATAGACCCAGAAACGAGGACTGAAAACAACTTTTCCCACAGTTCCTAAGCGTATTCCCGTGTCGGTATCGTCGCCGAAAAATCTGAATTTGGTATCAAAACCCTCGATTTTTTTCAAAGCCCAGCGTTTGATCACCATATTGCCGCCAATCATAAACGAAGAATGCCGAGCAATATTGCGGATAAAAAACTGCCACGGCGTGGACACCAAATAAACATACATGATGTTAGCCAACTGCAAATACGCCGGGAAATCGTAAAAATGATAGGGCGCGGAAATAGCCACTATCCCTGGATCCGAGTTTGATTTTTTCAAAACTTTTTCCAGCCAACCAGCCGGCAGTCGCACGTCGGAATCTAAAAATATTAAAACCTCGCCGCCGGAATGAAGAAATCCTTTTTGTCTTGCTTGATTCGTTCCCAGCTTTTCTTCGCGCAGTAAAATTACGTTCGGGAACTTTTTTTTGACCACCGCGGCCGTGCCGTCGGTGCTGGCGTTGTCCACGACGACGATCTCAAACGGATTTTTCAATCCCTGTTTCAATATAGACTCAATGCAGTCTGCGATATAAAGCTGTTCGTTTCTGGCGGGAATGATGAAGGAGATCATGTAAATAAAAAAACGCGCTTAATCACCTGGGAAAGCGTGCTCGAGGGACTTGGTAGTAATGAGATTACGCAAGGTTCCTGAAAAACTCTCTTTTACACCCAGGCGCGCTTTGTTGTGCTGGGAAAACACCGGCCGCGCGCGGGTAGATATCGTATCCGGCAAATTCAGTTCGCTTTCATCACCTTGCAAAGTTAAGCGCCCCCTTTTGGCAAAAGCGGCAACCAACAGGATTACTGCTGGATCTTGATAATTTTCTAAGGCGGTATTCAAGGCCCTTGCGACTTGCTCCCAATCTTGACTCCGGCGGTACTCCTCGACTCCAATACTCATCAAAAAGTCCAAAACATCCGTCGCTTTTTTCTCACGCTCGCCAATATTTTTTTCTCGATTAAAAACTACGGTTGGAAGATTAAGCACAGGGTCGCGCACTTCCTGATTTGAGGATTTTTGAAAAATAAAGCAGCCGCAATTTACCTCCCCCACCGCCCCATGCTCTTTATGGATTGCGGCAAGGTAACGAGCGGCCGAACCTAAGGCCTCAAATCTATCCTGATTATCCAAATGTTCCGAATTAATTAAATCGGCCCGGTAAATATCCTGCAAAACACGTCCTTTAGTGTAAAGCTCCGGCCTTTTTATTTCGATGCCTTGCGGATGCTGGCCGTAATATTGATCTAAACCCAAGCGGCGCACGTTCTGCAAAATCTCTTGCGTATTCCCACGATAACGTTTAGTCCCGGGCACCAACATGCGGAGCATCCAAGATGGGTGTCTTGCAATTAAGGCGACCGGGTCGGAAGCGATATGATCGTCAAAACTCCGCAACACGGCATCGCCGAAACGGTCAATCCGGGAAATCACCCCGCGATTGTCGTAGACCAAACGATTTTCCGAATCGCGCGTCAACTTACCGCCCCACACTCCCAAGCTGCTTTTATAGTCGGAAGAAGGGAAACGGGATTCAGTCACGGCACCGTAAACTCCCTCTCGTAATTTTTTTAGTATTCCTGATCGTTCTCCCCCTTCCTCCCCTGGATGGATTCTTGGACCTGCTTCTCTCTCCATAAGAATAACTACAAAAATTAATGCCAAAGTTTATGCGCCTCATCCCAGTAATCGGCCACTCCCCGCATCTGGTGCATATAATACCACCACTCCGCTCCCCAAAGGTAGATTTCGTCAATGCCCGTTCGACGTGCGTAATTTACGTTCTTGCGAAATTGCTCGGGGTTCAAGGTTTCAAAATTCGTTTGGGTTGAATCTTCGACTAGCGTGGTCTTGCCCCACGGCTCGGCCTGGAGTTCAGTGACGATCATGCGGTCAAACCCAGTAAAAAACCGAACTAACTTGCCCAAGCGATAATAGTACACGGGAGGATAAGGCCACGAACCGATACCCCATGGCGCATAAACTTTTCTGTAAATCGTAGTTCCAAAAATATCGGCTTGCTTGGCAGTTTTGTACCACAGCGAAAGTTCACCACTGTCCGTAAGTATCACCGGACGACTATCGAGCGATTTTACCAGATCTATTTCCTGCCTCAAAAATTCCGGACGGCCCGGCGGGCAAACCCCAAACCATTTCACGAAAAATTCGTTCTCCACCTGCCAGGCCCGAATGGCCGAAACTCCCCGGTAACGTTCCACTACTTGCTTGACATACTCCAGCGCTAACCCATCTTGCTCTTGCTCGGAAAAACTATCAAGCCACTGTGGAAAATGACATTCCGGCCACCGCGGCTGCCGCACGCCCACCACCAAGACCACGGAGCGATTTCGCTTTGCCGCTTCGTTAATCATAAAATCCAAATCTGAAAAATCATAATTCCCTTGACTTTTTTCATGCTCCGGCCAATAAGACGCGAGGCGCAGATGCGAAACCCCAAGCTCGTCAAGTAAGGCCAAATACACGTCTTTCCACGCCAAACCGAGCGATCTTGCATAAACCGGCGAAAAACTCACGCCCCAGTTGATCTTTTCCGCCGGCGGCGCTGACCCCGCAAAAAAATACGCCAATATAAAAATTAGTAAGGCGACCAACGTGAAAACAATTTTAGAAAATCTGGAACGCAACATAAATTGGAAGCTCTAAGAAATGAGCCATAGGCCCCAACCGATAATTATCAAGGCAGTGACCTTGCTTGCCACGGACTTGGTAGAAAAATCCTCGTCGAGAATGTGAGGAAAAAAAGTCGAAAAAAACCAAGATAATAAAATCAAAAAAGCAAACTGCGTGCTTTGCAAAGCATTCACCAGCGTTACGCTGCCGATGCTGACGGCGTAGTTCTGCAATATGCCGCCGCCAGCCGCCAATAACTGGCCAGACAAGAATAGGGCTTTCGAACCGGCCGGAATATTCAATGTGGTGTGAAAGATTTCCGAGCGAGCCCGCGGAAACACCAGAATCGCCAACGCGGCCGCCACCATGCCTAATCGCGTCCAGATCAAGCCGGAAATAAAACTTTGCTCCAGGTAAACCGCTTTGGCCAAAGTAAACGACATGGCAAACAGCGCCGCGGCCAGCGCGACATGACCAAGCCAGCGATAGTGATGTTTTGTCAAAGACGATCGCGCGCTCAAAACCAGCGTCCCGGCGACCAGCACGCCCAAACCCAGCAACTCTCTCCCCGAAAGGCGTTCGCCCACAATCACCGCGCTTAAAATAAAAGTCATGAGCGGAACCAAAGCGCCCATCGCCGGCAAAACTTTGGTGGTGTCTTCCAGTTTCAAACTTCTAAAAAAATCGATCAAAGCAAACTCGAATAAAGCCCCGGAGGCAAGCGCCAGCACTAGAATTTTTCCGGAAGGCAAATCCAGGCCGAAGGGGAACAAAAATATCGCCACACCGCTTAACAGCCCAATGTAAAAAGCGTAAGTGGTCGGCTCCCTTACCGTTTTTTTTAAAAGAAACTTATCAATTACCGAATTTAAAGCAAAGGCGAAATAAGCTAAAATTGCAAAAACGATGTAAACCCTCATGGCAAAGTCAGCTGATTAGTTCGGCAAATCTCCGCGTATTGGTAAGCCGAAGCGCGAATAGTGCGCTCCTGGCTTGGGTAGTCAACTTGTACCAAACCGAAACGCGGGGAAAAACCGTGCGCCCATTCAAAATTGTCAAGCAAAGACCAGTGTAAATAACCCCGGACATCAGCTCCCCGCTCCATCGCCCGGTGAACGTAATAAAGGTGGTCACGAATAAAGCGCTCTCGCTTTTCGTCTTTAGCGTCTGCCAAACCGTTTTCGGTAACGTAGATCGGCTTATGATATTTTTTTAAACCGACCAAGACCCGCTCGAGCCCCTCGGGATGAATCCCCCAGCCCAAATCGTTTACCTCGTGGTGCTCTTGCGTGTGCGCGTGTCGGCCGAAAAATCCGATGTGCGAATGACCGTAATAATTAATCCCAACAAAATCGCAAGCGTTTATCGTCCGTCTTAAAATATACTCATTGTTAACATAATGGACCAGGTCGCGGAGAAATTTGCTGAAGATGCTGCGGGGCAGAAGATCAATCCGATGATAAGACATTCCCACCGGCTTTGAGGAAACTTGCTTGATCGCTCTGACGGCTTGGTTGTGGGCCCAGATCAAATTTTTGACCACCCGATACATGGCCGCCCAACTTTTTTTTTGCGGCGGATAGCGGCCGAAAAGATAGGCGTGGGAAGAATAAATTTCCGGCTCGTTGATCGTCAGCCAGAAATCGACATCCTCTCCGAGTTTTTGAGCCGCAGTTTGGGCGAAGTTCACAAACTTTCCTGTATTTTCAGCGCGCTCAAAACCGCCTTGATGGGCAAACCACGCCGGCAAGGTAAAGTGGTGTAAAGTCACAAAAGTTTTAACGTTCCGCTTCTTTAAACTCTGCAAAACCTTGCGGTAATGGTCCCACGCTTGCTCGTCATAAAAGCCCTGTTTTGGTTCCATCCTGGCCCATTCCAAAGAAAGTCGAAAAGCGTTTTGGTGCAGCGCGCTAACCAAGTCAAAATCTTGTTCGTAACGATGATAAAAGTCGCAAGCGGCACCCGAACGAAATAGGGACGGGTCTTGCGGCAGCGCCTCCAGTTCCCCTGCGCGCCGCTGGGAATTCTCCCATTCCCACCAATCGGAATATATGTTGTTGCCTTCCGTTTGGTGGGCGGAAACGGCGCTTCCCCATAAAAAACCCTTGGGGAAAACTAACTTTTTTTCTCTCATAAACCAATTATACAAGATTTGACTTAAAATTTTAAAATGAGGTGTGAAAAAATTGCCTGATGCGTCAGGTCCTCGCGCATTTCTTGCGCACATTTCCAAATTTTTGCGATAATAGTATGATCGCAAAAACAACTCTCATGGAGGCAAAGATGCACAGCTATCAGACGGAAGTGATCGACCCAAACGACGAAGCTTCATAACCGTTCTCAACCTGACGAACGGTTTTTTTTAAGCGGCGCAATCATGTCGCTTGTATGCTTCCAGTATACGACCGTGACTTATGATATACAAAACAAAATACATTTTAAAATTTGTTTATT
Organism: Candidatus Doudnabacteria bacterium; assembly: GCA_016205055.1. Classification (GTDB taxonomy): domain Bacteria; phylum Patescibacteriota; class Doudnabacteria; order UBA920; family 2-01-FULL-50-11; genus JACQJK01. Next base: position 2,100 of record JACQJK010000101.1, on the reverse strand, counting down.
CGCCGAAAAAAAATCGACAAGACAGGCCCGCGCGTTTCCGCCTAAATCAGTGCGATCCAGAACTTCCCGTCCATAAAATTTTCCGTATTGTCCTTCCAGCGCCTTAACTTTCTCCGCAAAGTCAGCGCCAACCTCTTCGACGAATACATACCGATCCGAGTCCGAAAGGTCGTACTTGCCAAAAAAAGAAACTTTTTTGGGCACATAATCCAGCTCTTCTTTTACTTCCCGCATCAAAGCGGCGAGCGGAGTTTCGCGCTCCTCAATCGCACCGCCAAAATTTCCCAACCGATTCGGGTTTGTCGGAGCGTCAGCGGTTCTCCTCTGTAAAAACACTTTCACCGACCCTGGGCTTCGCATGAAAGGAATTAACATGGCAGTTTTTTTCTTGCCCGGCATAAGATTATTCATACCTTAAAGCATCAATCGGGTCAAGCTTAGCAGCGCGTCTGGCCGGAAACACCCCGAAGATCAATCCAATCGTGCCGGAAACCCCCAAGCCCAAAATCACTCCTGATATGGGAACGGAAAACTTCCAGGCAAAATTAAACGAGGAGGCGACTTGCGCCACCACATAAGCCAGTCCCGCGCCTAACAGAATTCCGACAATCCCGCCGGTCAAAGTGATTAACACGGCTTCAAATAAAAACTCCCAGAGAATGTCCTTGGGATGAGCGCCGAGGGCTTTTTTTAAACCAACTTCTCCGGTCCGCTCCGTGACGGCGACGTACATGATGTTCATTATCCCCACACCCCCCACGACCAAGGAAATCGTGGCGATGGCGATCAATAAAAAGCTGATCCCGATCAAAATTTGCGACAAAGTTCCAAGCGCCTGCACTTGGGTCTGCACGAAAAAATCATCTTTTGCAGGATCGGAAATTCCGTGGTTGCGGCGCAACAACTGACGAACATCTTCGGCTGTGGCGGCGGCGAGCCGTTCGTCGGCAAGCTCGGCGACCAAGTAAAACAAGTGATCAATGCCCAGTAGTTTTTTTTGCGCGGTTTTCAAGGGCACAAAGACTTGCTGGTCTTGATTGTTAAACCCGAAGCTGCCGCGCGGCTCATAAATTCCGATAACGGAAAAATTCAGCTCCCCCACCCGCACCGCTTTGCCCACCGGCTCCTCGCCGGAAAATAAATCCGCCGCGATATCCGAACCTAAAATGGCGACTTGCGCCGCGGCGAGGTTTTCCTCGCGGGTAAAAAAGCGACCTTCGGCAAGCACGCCCTTGTCAATGTAGAAACGCTGTTCGTCGGCACCGAAAATGAAGGAGTTTTTTGTTACGTGTTTGTAAGCGACAACTTTTTGTCCCAGCACCGCGCCGTAAGCATTTGCCACGTTAGGCAGTCGTTTGATATCCTCCACGTCGCGGACAACCAGCGTTGTTATGGTTACGGCTTGGCTTGCCGGAGAAGAAGAAATGGACTGACCCGGAGTACCACGCGATTTGGTGGTCGGGGGCACATGGGTTTCGACGGTTAAAAAATTGGTACCGAACGTTTCGATTTGTCCCACGATAAACGACCGGAACCCTTCACCGGCTGACAACACGGTAATCACCATTGCGATGCCAATCACGATGCCCAAAGTGGTCAAAAGCGTCCGGACCGGATTGGACCTCAAACCCCTCAATGCTTGAAAAAAGGCTTTTTTCATAGATCAAAAAGCAAGGTCAAACTTATTCGTAGCGGAGAGCGACTATCGGATCAAGCTTGGAGGCGCGAACGGCGGGATAAAAACCGAAAAACAAGCCGGTCAACACCGACAAGCCCACCGCCAGAAAGACGGCGACGGGTGAAATAACAAAGGCCCAGTCAAGCCCGGCAAAACGCGCGCCTAAAAAAACCAAAAAAGCCAAGATTACCCCAAGAGCAATCCCAATCACCCCCCCGCTTAAAGTAAGAATCGAGGACTCCAGTAAAAACTGATTGCGGATCATTCTTGAGCTTGCGCCAAGCGCTTTTCGCAGACCAATCTCGCGCGTTCTCTCTTTTACGGCATCCAGCATGATGTTCATTATCACAATGCCGACGACCAGCAAGGCCACGCCGGCCATCTCCGTCAAAAACAGCCGCAATGTATCGGTAATGTTGGTT
>JACQJK010000100.1 GCA_016205055.1 Candidatus Doudnabacteria bacterium | reverse complement strand
GATTCTCGCCTCCGCAGGTCTTTTGCTGGTCAATCTGAACCGGAAAGAACGAAAAATTGACGCTTTAGCGCAAGCGATACTGATATCTTCCAAAGTACGGCACGCAAAGGATGTAAAAAACATACTTGCGCAAATCCGGATAAGCGCGGAAAAGAATCGTCCTCTATTTACTTTCAACCGCAGCCAAGCTTCTGATTATTGCGATAATATCGAAGAACTCTGGTCGGGAGTAGACGAGGATACAGAATTGAGTGCAAACGATATTTTGGACCTACATGATGACTTGTTTGAATACGGATCACACTGCATGGATTTAACCTTTGCTCAGTAGAAGTTTTTTAAATAACTCAAAGGCCACCCTTGTTACAAGGGTGGCCTTTGATGCATTTCATGGTATAATTTTCTCATGAGCAAAAAAAAGATATTTTCCACTTTTTGCGTTATTGTGATCGTAGCTGGATTCGCCGCCTACTTTGCCAACCCCTATGGCGCGCGGCTTTTTGGGCGTAATTTTTCTTACCGTCTGGGTTTAGACCTGCAGGGCGGGACGCATCTGGTTTACCAGGGCGATTTAACGAATATTCCCAGCGACGCCCACAAGGACGCGATGAATTCTGTTCGCGACGTGATCGAGCGACGGGTAAACGCTTTCGGAGTTTCCGAACCGCAAGTTCAGGTTTCTGGCGATGATCGGCTGATTATTGAACTCCCAGGCATTAAAGACATAGACGCCGCGGTAAAGCAGATCGGTCAAACACCGCTTTTGGAGTTTAGGGAAGAGAATCCGGATTTTGTCCCGACAGAAGGGGAGGAAGAGCAAGATTTCAGTGCTCTTTTTCTTCCCACTAAACTCTCCGGCGCCCATCTTAGCCGAGCGGAGGTGGCCTTTGGGTCGGACCAAGGTCTTAATCTTCCGCAAGTTTCTTTGATTTTTAATAGTGAAGGCAAGGATCTCTTTGCCGAGATCACCGGGAAAAACTTGGGGAGGCGGGTAGCCATTTTTCTGGACGGCCAACTGCTGTCCGCGCCGGTAGTGCAAACCGTAATCAAAGACGGGCGTGCCGTGATTACCGGCCATTTCACCCTGGAAGAGGCAAAAGAACTCACTACACGTTTAAATTCGGGAGCGCTGCCCGTGTCAATTCAACTCCTTTCACAACAGAACGTCGGTCCGTCATTGGGAAAAGTTTCCGTTATCAAAAGTTTGACCGCAGGCATAATTGGCTTGAGCGCGGTAGGGCTGTTTATGATTGTTTTCTATCGCTTGCCGGGATTTCTTGCCGTCGTAGCGCTTTTAATTTATTCGCTCGTGTCCTTGGCCTTGTTCAAAATATTTAACATTACGCTTACGATTGCCGGAATTACCGGATTTATTTTGTCGATCGGCATGGCGATTGACGCGAATATTTTGATCTTTGAGCGCACCAAAGAAGAGCTCGCGCGCGGGAAAGATGTGGTGCGCGCGGTGGAAGACGGGTTTGCCCGGGCTTGGACTTCCATTCGCGACTCAAACGTTTCCAGCTTGATCACCACTTTCGTGCTTGGTTATTTCGGCACCAGCATCATCCGCGGCTTTGCCATAACTTTAAGCATGGGCATTATTGTTTCGATGTTTTCGGCGTTAACGGTTACCAAGACATTTTTAAGAATTACCACCATGAGTAAATTTTTTCAAAATCACCGACTCTTTGGAGTCAAGAATTAAAATGCTGCGGGTCACCAAGTATCGCAAAATTTTTTTCTTGATCTCCGGCCTCCTCGTTGCGGCCAGTATAGTTTCTTTGGCGGTCTTTCGCCTTAATTTTGGCATTGACTTTGTGGGCGGCAGCATTTTGGAACTGAATTTCAAAACTTCCCCTTCTGCGCAAAACCTTGCGGAGAGTTTAGCCGCGGCGGGGTATCCGAATGTTGTCGTGCAACCCGGGCAAAACGGCAACGTCATTATCAAAACCCAGAGTTTGACTTCTCAAGCCGATCGAGAGAAGTTGTTCGAGTTGATCAAAGCGGGTTACGGCGAGTTTGAGGAGTTGCGTTTTGACACCATCGGCCCGTTAATCGGTAAAGAACTGCGCTCAAAAGCGGTCTGGCAAATTTTTCTGGTCACAGTCGGTATTTTGTTTTACATTGCTTACGCGTTTCGAAAAGTGGGTCAAGCGAAAACCGAGAAAAGAGTAAGCGCATGGCGACTTGGTTTGGCGGCGATAATAGCTTTAGCTCACGACTTAATAATTGTTTTGGGCGTATTTTCATTGTTGGGAAGGTTTGGCGGAGTCCAAGTCGATTCCTTATTCGTCACTTCTCTTCTGACAGTCTTGGGTTTTTCCGTACACGATACCATCGTTGTATTTGATCGCTTGCGTGAGAATATGCAAAAAGACCTCGGTTTGGATTTTGAGGAAGTTGTAAACTTTAGCATCAACCAAACACTAACGCGATCGCTCAATACTTCGATGACCGTGATTCTCGTGCTGTTGGCGCTGGTGCTTTTCGGGGGAACATCGACTTTCTTTTTTTCAATTTCACTGCTCGTCGGAATTACCGTAGGAACTTACTCCTCAATTTATATCGCGTCGGCCTTGCTAGTTGCCTGGCGCAAAAATTAAATCGAATCTCCTGTCAAGTTAAAGCTGATGTTTTTTGGCGTGGGAAATTTATCATTTTCAACCACAAAAACTTAGCGATGGATAATTTGACAAAAATGGTAAACTGTGATAGAATTGGCTTGTTTTATAGAAAAAACTGGTTTTTTTCGCAAGTGAAAGAGCCATAGTTACAGATAGGTTAAACTGCATACTTAATCAAATACGGAATATGCTCGAAAATACGGAAAACATTTCAAACAGTGGATCAAGCGGTGGGATACTAGACGCGGTTTTGGAATCGGAACAAGCTCATGCGCTTGCCGAATTTAATCCCCACGCTTTGGTTTCCGACATCTTGAATAATCTGCGCGACAGGGAGAGGCAGATTGTTACTTTGCGCTACGGCCTTGCAGAAAACAAGCCACACACTTTGGAGTCCATTGGGAACAGACTCGATTTAACTCGCGAGCGAGTTCGCCAGATCGAAAAAGAGAGTTTGCGGCAGCTAAAAAACCAAGAAGTGTTAAGCGGAGTCAATCGGTCAATGGACATTATTAAAAAAACCGTGCAGGATCACGGAAGTATTTTTGGGGAAAACGCTTTAATTGATCACCTGTTAATTTCCAGTAAAACGGAGCGGCAAATAAACTCTTTGCTTTTTCTGCTTGAGCTTAGCGAGTATTTTAACCTTCTTGAAGAAACGGAACGTTACCACCGGGCTTGGTATACTCCCGATTTCGAACTTCCGCGGTTGCATACTTTTCATGACTCGCTGGAAAACATTTTAGAAAATCACGGGGTACCGCTTCAATTTGATGATCTGAAAGAAAAATTCAAACAACACTCCATCTATTTGGAGATGCAGAGTTATTTTAATGATCGCGTCATCGAAAATTTAATTCGCGTCAGTAAAACAGTCAAGGCCAATCCTTTTGGAGAATTCGGACTGAAATCCTGGAGAGTCGTTCACCCTCGTGACGTTGGTGATAAGGCCTATTTGGTGTTAGCTCATGAAAAAAAGCCCCTGCACTACACGAAGATTACCGAGCTCATCAATCAGCAGGGATTTGACGACAGAACCGCTTACAAGGAGACCGTGCATAATGAGCTGATTATGGACGAGCGTTTTATTTTGGTCGGACGGGGGATTTATGCTCTTTCGGATTGGGGTTATAAAAAAGGCGTTGTTGCCGACATCATCAAAGAGATTCTTTCTGCGGGCGAACCCATGGAAAGAAACGCCATCGTCGAGGAAGTGCTTAAACAGCGCTTGGTCAGAAGGAATACCATTTTAGTGGGTCTTGCCGACAAAAAACTTTTTAAGAAAATCGGCAAAAGCAGATACACTTTGCCTTGACTTTCCAGAAAAAAAATTATCTAATAACAAAACCAAATGGGAGTTTTGTCCTCTTTATCAGACCTTTTCGGCATATTCGGTTTTCTGGTCGCTCGAGGCGGCTGGATTTTTTTAGTATTGGCCGGCTTATACGTAGCTTGGCTTTTATTTGTCGAGTATAAGCAGATCAAATTTCTTAAATCGACCAAATGGATCTTTTTGACCGTGGACATACCGAAAGAAAACGAGCAGACCTTTTTAGCCGTTGAGCAAATTTTTGCCCAACTCCACGCAATTCACGTCAACTATACTTTCGGCGAAAAATACTTTCACGGGCAAGTAGTGCTTTGGATCAGCATGGAAATCGTCAGCTTTGGCGGCCAGATTAAATACATTTTTAAGGTGCCGGAAAGATACCGCAACCTTTTCGAGTCGGCTTTCTACGCGCACTACCCGGACGCGGAGATTCAGCAAGTTGAAGATTACATAAACAACGTACCCAATTATGATCCAAAAACGTCTTATTATGACGTTTGGGGAGCGGAATTCAAACTGAAAAAGGAAGATGCCTATCCCATCCGAACTTACCGGGCGTTTGAGCACCAAGCTTCGGAAGTCATCGTTGACCCGTTGGCCGGGGTGCTGGAGGCATTGTCCAGTTGCAAGCCCTATGAGTTCATGGCGGCGCAGTTTATGATTAGACCGGTTGACGAAGAGTGGAAAGAGGACGCGCGCGAGCTGGTCAAGGAACTCAAAGGGGAAAAGAAAGAAAAGCCAAAAAAGGGTTTTTTGGGCTCGATCCTAGAAGGAGTGTTCTCCGGATTGACCGGCATTTTTGAAGGCGCAACGGTCGGCGAGGCGCAGGTTAGTCCTTCTGTTGCCGAATACGAGCCGCCCAGCATGATGATGCACCTGTCGCCCGGTGAAAAAGACATCATCGCGGCTATCGAGGCCTCCTTGGGAAAGATCGGCTTTAAGGTTAAAATTCGTTTAATGTATTTGGCGCCAAAAGATAAGTTTGATAAGAACAAGCGCAATGCCTTGGTGGGATCGTTTCGGCAATTTGACGACAATAATCTGAACGGTCTGAAGCCAGACACGAAAAAGACCTGGACTGGCATCCACTTCAAATTCTCCCAAACCCTGGAAACCCCCTTTATTAGTTTTTTGGTAAACCGCAGAAAAAGGCGACTGCTTATGTTTTATAAAAGTCGTTCCTTTACCAAGGGGTTCAAGCCGTTTATTTTTAATATCGAGGAGTTGGCCACGGTGTTTCACTTCCCGCTGGTGACAGTGAAGGCCCCGCAACTGACTAAGACCGAGATTAAAAAAGGCGAGGCGCCGCTCAACTTGCCGGTTTCGCAAGAACCATTTTAGTCGTTTTTTATGGGAGACGAAGAAGATATAAACTTTTTTGCGACTACAAATTTTCGCAGGAAAAACGTGCCTTTTGGCATTCGACGCGACGATCGCCGCCGCCATACTTACGTGATTGGAAAAACAGGAATGGGGAAATCGGTAATGTTGGAGAACATGGCGATTCAAGACATTCAAAAAGGGCACGGCGTGTGCTTTATTGACCCTCACGGCGAAGCAGTGGAAAAACTTTTAAACCACATTCCCAACCACCGCGTTAACGACGTAGTTTACTTTAACCCCGCCGATACCCATTACCCGATTGCCTTTAATATTTTGGAGTCTGTTGATCCGAACTACAAACATTTGGTCGCCTCCGGCCTGATGGGAGTGTTCACGAAAATTTGGGCCGGGGTGTGGTCGGCTAGAATGGAATATATTTTGGGTAACACCGTCTTGGCTTTGCTGGATTCCCCGGGCAATACCATGTTAGGAATCGCCCGCATGCTGGTGGACAAGCAGTACCGGAAAAAAATCATCGATCAGATAAAAGACCCGGTGGTCAAGTCGTTCTGGGTCAACGAATACGCCAATTATAACGAAAAATTCCGCAATGAGGCGATCGCGCCGATTCAAAACAAAGTCGGGCAATTTTTGTCATCGTCCATTATCCGGAACATCGTCGCCCAGCCGAAAAGCACCATCGATCTTCGGGAAATCATGGATAATCAAAAAATTTTTCTGATCAACTTGTCCAAAGGCCGCGTGGGAGAGGACAATTCCTCGCTATTAGGCGCGATGCTGATTACCAAGCTGCAGCTGGCCGCAATGTCGCGAGTTGACATTCCCGAGAGCGACCGAAAAGACTTTTATCTCTACGTGGACGAATTTCAGAATTTCGCCACAGAATCATTCGCGACGATTCTGTCCGAGGCCAGAAAGTACCGACTTAACCTTATCATGGCGCACCAGTACATCGGTCAGTTGGTGACCGATCAAAAAAACACTATGATGCGGGACGCGGTTTTCGGCAACGTAGGAAGCATGGTGGTCTTTCGAGTCGGTTCGGCCGACGCGGAATTTTTGGAGATTGAGTTCGATCCGGTATTTACCATGAATGACCTGATTAATCTGCCCAAGTATCACGTTTACGTAAAACTGATGATTGACGGTGTTACTTCCAACCCTTTTTCCGCCTCAACCCTCCCGCCGCTTTCCCAGCCCACCAATAACGCGGATAAGGTCATTAAGGTTTCGCGAGAAAGATACGGGAACGAGCGCCCCGAAATTGAGGAAAAAATCAACCGCTGGCTCGGCCAAGAGTTTTTCAGGCAAAGCGCGAACGAGGAAAATCAGTTAGGCGATCTGGACGCGGAAAATTTCCGTTTCAAAACCAAAGTGGCGCAACCCGCTGCAATTGCCGAAGCAACCGTGGAAAAAGTCAACCCTCCCGGCTCTCTTAAGGAGACACCCGCGAGCGAAAGCATTTGGGACAAGGTCGTAAACCAGCCAAAGAGCAACGATGATGAAGAGAAGATCGAAAAAGTGATTGCGCCCTTGGTAAAGAAAAGCGCAAATCCAGCAAGTCGGGCTGCAGAGGGTCAAAAACAATTGCAGCCCGGGGAAAAAATCAAATTTTGATTTCGCTGTGTTGGAATGTTAGCAAAGCGATACAAAAGATTTCCGTAAATTGCCGCATAAATTATAAAAACAAACATCCTTAAAAACAGGAGTTTGTAAGGATGTTAT
>JACQJK010000099.1 GCA_016205055.1 Candidatus Doudnabacteria bacterium | reverse complement strand
TTTAGAACCTATTTTAAAAATCCTTCTTGGCTGCAATTCCAGAAATTCGGCTGCAAACCCCTTCTCGGAATTCGGCGTAATTAAGCCATTACACCTCATCCCTGCGGCGGGGTTTTCGCTCGAATTTCTGGAATTTCGCCTAAAAATTGTTTTTAAAATAGGTTCTTAGTTTCTTCTTATCCGGGATTTAGATTGATTGCGGAAAAAGAGAAACTTGCGGTCTGGGAAGTTTACCCTGCACCTTCTGGAGGTGTCTTGCAGTCGGTTGGGGAATACTCTAAGACAAAGGGCGTCTTTGTCATGACAATGACAAAGGCGCCCTTTATTGATTTGTCAAAACAATTTGCCAAATAAAAAAATCGCGTCAGGTTTTGTCTAGTAAGAGGCTAGTTTCGCCCCTGGCAACGCGATCAGTTGCAGTTTTTGTCCGGCGCCGATCATTTTGTCTGTGGCTCCAGCATCTTGAAACAGCCACCCATCGATTTTGATATAGAAATTTCCCGTGACGTTCCCCGCGCCTACCACTAACAATTTGTCGTCAAGAGTAGGAGAGACGGGGAATTTGGTTTGTCCTTTTATCTCCAAGTCTGCAGCCGCAAGCACCGTTTCCACCGTAGTAGTCCGCTGCGGGATAACGAACACCTCGTAGCGTTCAACCGACGTTCGGTCAAGTCTTATTTTCAAGTAGCTTTCAAAGGCCATGCCGTTTATAAAACCCTTGGCGTAGAGAGTGCCATCTTTCAACTCGCGCGTGGTCAGGTGAGAATAGGCCCAGAGTCGCTCAAACACCAAGGGCAACATCAAGAATGACTGTCGGCGGGTCATCGCCATAAATCCTCCTGGTTATTTCCGGTTTTTCAGGCTGGGGTTTGTTGTTTTTTTCGTCTGTGCCACCAGAAGTACCATAAACCACCGGCCGCTACTGCTCCTACATAGGCATAAAAGGTCCAGCGGGGAAGGCCAGCGGAGCCTTTATCTTCTTCCATTTTGATTGAAAGGGGAATCTTGGCTCCGGTTGCCGCTTGAAAGCGGGAATCAGCCAGCGGATTGGCCAAAATTGCGAGGTTAGTTTTCAAGGTTTGGGACGAGCTTTGCTTTTTATCACTTTTGGCGGTGACGGTTACTGTTTTTTGGTCCCCTGCTTCCAAAGTAAAACTTTGGGGATTGACTGAAATAAGTTCAGAAAACTCCTCTGGGTAGACTTCAAAAACTTGCACGTCAGCAGTTGGGTTAGTCACAGTCAGCGTTACAGACGAAGCGTTGTTAGAGGTTACGACCAAGTCAAGTTTGGAAGGAGAGACCTGAATGCCAGCGGCAAGCAGAATAGAAGGGTACAGGAGTAAAAGAAGAATTATTAGATTTAAAGTGAACTTGCCCATTGCTTTGGTTTACCCCGCACCAGAAGGCCATCCGCCCAAGGCGGATAAACCCGTGGATGAACGGTCTGATACGCGAAGCGAAAGCCCCAATGCCACTCGCGACGTCACGTCGGAGTGGTGCGGGGTTTACTGTGCCACAGCCCAGAAAATCAGTTGTCCGGATTTGCTCCCAACCCCGCCCGAGTAACCTTGAGGCACCGCAAGTCCCGCCGCATGTTCAGACGTTGCGCCAGCGGTTAAGTCTTTTTCAAAAATCCGCCAGGTAACAGCGTCTAAAGTGAGTTCGTCAACAAACAGCGGATCGCCGGATACAACGCTTTCCAAGTGGATATTGACGTTGCCGGTGTTGCTTATAGTAACTGGTCGAGAAGCCGACCCACCTTTTGGTAAAGAGCCAAAGTCAAGAGCCGAGGGAGCTACGGTGAAGGCAATGATGTCAGGAGGCGGGGTCACTATTCCGCTAACCGATCCTTGACCAACGTTTACAAGGAGGCTTACTTGAGCTATAGGAGGGGAGCCGACCTTGAGCAAGACTTTATTGCTGCGGACATAGCCTTGTTTTTCGGCAAAGACTTTATAGAACCCCTCAGGCGGGTTGATGGTCACTTGGCCGGAAGAGTTAGTGGTGGCCGATTGCGCGCCAAAAAATACGGTGGCCTCGGCAAGCGGACTCCAGACGTTATTGTTGTAAGCTTCGACCGTGACAATCACGTTGTCACTGGTTGCGACTTCCGCAGCCGACAAAGACAGGCGAGTAGGAGGCCAGCCCCAATCTCCAAAGTACCACAAGACAAAGTCCCCTGCTTCTAACACGTAGTCAGCCGCCCCCACTGATGGGGGTATGTAGTCCACTAGGTAAAGCCACCCAGTCAGTCCTGAAGCAGTATCGCTGTTTATGCGGTCAAGGTATGGTCCAAAACTGGTATTGGTAATGTTATAAGTAAAACCGCACACGAGACTTGCGTTTTTCACAATATCCATGGCCGTAAGACCAGCAACGCGGCCTTCACAAACGGTTTCCTGTGAGCCTTCGATTCGGAAGTCAAAAGCAGGCCGGGGGGGAGAGAAAATATTGACTGGAAGAAATTTGCCTTCTAAAGCGATGACAGCGTAAGCTGTGGTGACAGGAGAAAAGGAGTTCTGTTCTTCCAAGGGGTCTTGGTAGCCAAAATAGCCGGCAGAATTTTGGAGTGATTTTAAATATGATACCGGATTGCCGTCAGGTTTGGCCCACGTTGTGGGATTGATTCCTAAGGAGTTAAGGGCCCAAATTACCCAGGCGGTAGAGGAAGAATCAGAAGCTGTGCCAAAAGGACTCCTGGGATCATAAGGAAAACCGCCGTCGGAGTTTTGCGCGTTTTGCAAATAAGTTTTTGCCGACTCAACTGCCGACTCACCCTTAGCGGTTCCGGAGGCGAGCAAAGCCAGAATTGCGCTGGCGGTCATGTTGGTGTCCGAGCCAGCGGTAGTAATAAATCCCCAGCCGCCGTCGGAGTCTTGGTGAGAAAGCAAAAAGTTTTTGGCGTCGGAAATTACTGGGTCGGTCGTTGGTTGGCCGGCCGCGACTAAGGCTAAAATACCAAAAATATCGTCGTTAAGGGTTGCCGGGTCCCCAACTTGGCCGGAATTGTGATAGCTTTTGAGAACCGCCACGTAGTCGGATGAGCCAAAAGTGCGGGGGTCCTGACCAAGCGCGGTGATGGCAAGAATGGGCGCTTCGTACTCTACCGCGCTTGAGCCGGTAATGTTTTTTAAGTGAGCAGTGGGGATGGAAGAGGCTCCAAGGACTGACAAGGCCATGGTGCTCCAGGGGTTATCCGCATGAGTTTCCAAATAATTTTGGGCCGTATCTTGGTTATAAGCAGACAGTACAGAAAGAGAAGGAAGAAGGACGGCGGTGACGGCCAGTAGAATTGATAGTTTTGTGCGCATTTTTTGTCTCTCCTAAGAGTTCCCAGCCTCACCCCCGGATCCCTTCCGCCCTAGGCGGACGGGCAGGCAGGTCCGGGGCAGGCCCCTACCCTCTCCGACATCGGAGAGGGTAGGGAGAGGTAGGGGACTTGTTAAAGATTGGTACGGGTATAATCGAGTTTTTTGCTTGCAATAGAACTTAAAACCCCGGCTCTTCAGCCGGGGTTTTGCTTTTTTCGAGAAAACAAAATTCCCGCCTCTTTGCTCGAAGAGAGGGTAGTATTTTCAAAATAGCTGGTTAGTAGCCCGGCTTCCCGTCGGAAATTGGTTTACCCCTCGACTTCGCTCGGGATAAACCCGTTTGCGGGTTTACGGTTGCGGCACAGCACCAGAATTGTCCGCTCAAAACGGACGCACTGGTTTCCCTAACCCACCCCTCCGTAGCTTTACGTGACGGAGGGGAGCTATTCATTATTCATTTCTCAAGGTAATTTGGATTGTAAGTTTGAATAATATTCCTGTCAATACGATTTATCCACAACCTACGCCAGCACTTTTTCCTTTTCCTGCTCCTCCAGTTCTTTTTCTTCCGCTTGTTGCCTTTGTGTTTGCAAATTGTACAGCTTGGCGTATTCACTCCGCAAGACCAATAATTCTTGGTGAGTGCCCCGCTCGATAATTTTACCGGCGCGTAAAAGTATTATCTCATCGGCGTCCACCACCGTGGCAAAGCGGTGGGCGATGACGATGGTGGAAACCCCGCTGGAGATTTCATTGATAGCCAGCTTGATGGCTTCCTCGGAATGCGAATCCAAAGACGAGGTGGCTTCGTCGAAAATAAAAATGTCCGGTTGTTTGACGAGCGCCCGGGCAATGGCCAGGCGTTGTTTTTCACCCCCGGAAAGTTTCAAACCGCGTTCGCCCACCAAGGTGTGCAAGCGCAAAGGAAGTTTTTCAATAAGCGTCGAAAGGTGCGCGCTGCCGACGGCCCGGGCTACCTGGTTTTCCGAGGCGGCAAAGTTGCCGTAGCGGGCGTTTTCCAAAATCGTAGTGTTGAACATGACGTTGTCTTGCAGGACCAAGCCGATCCGTCGGCGCAAAGCGACCGCGTCGTAGGTTGTGACGTCGCGACCGTCAATTAGAATAGTCCCGGTTTGGGGTTCGTAAAAGCGCAACAGCAATTTCACTACGCTGGATTTTCCGGCGCCGGACAACCCGACGATGGCCAGTTTTTTACCCGGCGCAAGGCGAAAGGATAGTCCGGACAGGATTTTTCGCCCGCCGGGTTCGTAGGAAAAATTTACATTACGGAATTCGATTTCTCCGGACAGTTTTTGCGGCGCAAGCAAGCCCGGAGCTGATACCGGCCACGACTTTTCGGCAAGGAGTTTTTGCAATCGCTCAACCGCGTTGATGCCTTCGTGGTATTTGCTGTAAATGTTGCCCAGGTCGTAAAGCGGCTGGTAAACCGTGAAGGAGTACATGGTGAACAAGATTACGTCCCCAAACGACACGACGCCGCGAAAGGCCAGAATCGAGCCAAACCAAAGCAGCGTGACTCGCGCGGCGTTGACAATGGTGCCTTGCCAGAACCCCAGTTTTTGAAAAGCCACGGTTTTTTTCCGCAAGTTTTGGTGAGAAATGGCGTTGTCGTGACCGACGTTGGCCAGTTCTTTTTCTTCGGCCGTAAACGATTTGACCAGTTCAATGTTGTTGATGGCTTCGAGCGCGTTGCCGAACAATTGTTCATTGGCCTGGTTGATGTCGTTTTGCGTGCGTTTGATTTGTTTGGTAAAGAGATAAGTTATGCCAAAAAAAATTGGGACATAGAACACCAGCGCCAATCCCAGCCGCCATTCCCGCCAGAAAATGAAAGCGATCACCGCGGTGATGGCAAAAAGATTTTGGAAAATTTTATCGAAAAATACGGTGAACAGCGCGGTGATGTCGTCGCGGGCTTTGGACAGCCGACGGAAAATTTCGCCCGGTTTTTCCGATGCGTGAAAAGACATGGGCAAGCTTAGCAAATGGCCAAGGGCTTGCTCGAAGATTCTGATGCCGATCCGGTCGGCGACCGTGTCCACAAAATAAAGCTGGAGGTTTTTGAAAGTCCGCGCCGTAAACGCCACTCCGATCCAGATCAAAACTATTGTGGTGATTTGCCGAAAGAATACGATTTCCGTCGGAAACCTGGCGGTATTTCCGATTTGCCGCAAAAAGTCGTCGAGGATGCGCGTGAAAAAAAACGGCTCGGCCAAGGAAAAAAGCTGGGAGCAAACCACAAACAAAAAAATCAGCGCGATCTTACCCCGTTCTTTTTGCCAGAATTGTGAGAGGAACCGAAAATACGGGAACATGAGAATGAATTTAGAATCAGGAATTAAGAATAATGGATAAAATCAAGGCGCATACCATAATTCACAATTCGGAATTCATAAGACCTCTTGCAGAATAAGCTTTCGAGATAATTTTTACTAATTTCGAGCGAAAACGGTGAAGAAGAGTGAAGGCGTCCGCCTAAGGCGGACGCCGAATTCGATGAGCTGTTTGTGGTTCGGCTCCGCCCATTCGGCTCCGAGCTCATGGCCGAGGAGTCACCATCCCGAGCATAAGTTGAGGGACAGCCGGAATTTGGAAAAATTAGCCGGAATGTTATTTTGGAAGAGGTCTATAATTCATTTTTCCAGCGGCCGTTCGGCAGGCGTGCCCGATGGTAGCCGTGAACGGCGAAGTTGGGGATAAAAAACCAGAAAAAGAATTGTCAGAACGATGATTGCGAGGGCGATCCAGGTAGATTTTTTCATAATCCTGATCTTAGCAAAGGAGAGAGGGCTTTTCAGGCCCGTTGATTTGGGGTTTTCAGCCAGTCGAGCATAAAGGCGCGATTTTGCGGCCAGTCGGTTTTGTCTTTGGTGAAGACGAACTGGCCCAGTTGCATGCCGCCGGGAGTCATAAACGAAGCCCTGCCTCCGGCGAGGTAAACTTCGAATAATCTGAATCGTTTCTCGCCCACCGCGCGTGTAAGCCGATCCCGTTTTGCCCGCAGGGCGTTAAGCCAGTGACGCACCGTTTCGGCGTAGTGCTCTCGTAAATTTTCAAAGTCGCGCAAAATAAGGCCCGTACTTTCAGCCGCCTTAACGACTTCGGCAATGGTGGGCAGGCGACTGCCGGGAAAGATGTATTTGGTGATGAATCGGTTCATCGGCATGGGCGAAAGCGTGCAGATGGTGTGTAAGACAAACACGCCATCATCGGCAAGCAGGTCACCAATTTTGCGGAAAAATTCCGCCCAGTGTTGCCGCCCCACGTGCTCGTACATTCCCACCGAAACGATCCGATCAAAACTTTCATTCACATCTCGCCAGTCGATCAGTTTGAGGCGGCACCGTTGACTCAATCCTTGAGCGTTGACAAGTTCATCACCGGTTTTAAATTGCTCGCGGCTTAAGGTAATGCCAAGCGCGTCGCGCGCGCCGAAGTATTTGGCGGCTTGTCTGACCAACTCGCCGTAGCCGCAGCCAATGTCCAAGAGTCTTTGCCCTTTCGTTAAGCGGGCTTTGTGCAACAGGTAAGCGATCTTGGCGTCCTGGGCACGGTCCAGATCCAGGCGCGGATCGGCAAAAAACGCGCAGGAGTACGTCAGCGTGCGCCCGGTGATTTCGCGAACGATTTTGTCGTTGGCGTCGTAGTGAACTTCCACGTTTTTCGTCGAGCGTCGTAAGTCGTTGGCTCGAGGGTCGGAGCGGAGCAATTGCACGAGGGTCTTAGCCCAGTTCGGCAGGGTCTTACTGAAGTTCAGCGCAAAAAACGCGCGCAGGAGTTCAAAGAGCGGATCCGGAGAGGTGCGGGAAGCAGCTTCCAATGCTCCTTCTGCGTACAATTCTCCAAAACCAACCACGGGATCCCAAACCAAGCGGCGGTAGCAGGAAGGGTGTTTTATGGTGAGCGTTATTTCGGTTCCGCCGCGGCCAATACGCTGTTGTCCGCCGTCGCTGTGCAAGACGGTCAGATCCAGAGGAAGCCGACCGCTTAATTTTGAGAGCTGGTAAATTAGCGCTTGCTTGAACATGATCGTGATTTCAAGTTTTTTGGTTAATCAGATTTTTTCAAGAGTTCTTGCAGGATGTAAAATTCGCCGCGATCTGTTATAATTTTATAGGAGCCGACAGCGAAAAAAGCTCCTTTAACGTCGGTTTGCCGGCAGAATTTAGCGATTCTTCTCATTTTTACCTTTCTGCACCCACCCGCATTTCCACCCAAGGCGGATCGGCCACGGGCGGACAACTTGCCCCACACCTTTTCACCCCTCGTAGTTCAATGGATAGAACTGTGGACTTCTAAGCCACTAATGGGGGTTCGATTCCCTCCGGGGGGATAAAAGGTGTGGGGTGAAGATAGAACCGCGGACCTCTGCTGTGTCCACCGAAGTTGCAACGAAGGCGGAAGCCGCTGATGGGGGTTCGATTCCCTCCCCGGGGGAGTTATCCAACGGGGAGAAGAGTGAACTTCAGTTTTTAGGTGGTTATGCAGGATTGGCCTCGTCACAGGAACGCTTAGCAGGGTTTCTGGGGATTCCTTGCGGGGGCTAAAAAATACAAAAAACATTTTTTGATATCTCTCCACTGCACCGATTATAGCATTTTATCAGGAATTTTTTCTCAACATGAAATCAAACTCCAAATTAACCTTTCTTGTTGCCTTGCTTATCGCGCTTTTTCTGGTGGCTCTTTTCTTGGCTTCGCAAACCAGTTCGCCCCTTGAAAGATTTTTACGCTCCCAAGGTTAGCAGTTTTGGTTCTTCTAATCATCTTTGGTACGAGATTTAGAGCCAAGGAGGACTCATGTTCGTTCTTCGCCCTTGTCCGGTTGAAATTCGCAAGTCAGGGATGAGTGTTGTTGTGCTGCAGCCAGCCAAGCAGTTTATTCCCAGCGCGAATCTCCTAGACGATCTGCTGGTCGCTGTACTGTCGTCGCGCTTTTGCTGTCAGCAAAAGTCCGCGACCTCCTTCTGCGTCGTGATTGAGGAGTTCGGATTCATGTTCAGAAGGGAGCAGGATCAGCTTGGGATCTCCCTTTTTTCCGGCGGCCATCCGGCGCGGTTAACACACGAGTTCGGCAAGGTCCTGGATTTCTATGAACAGGCCATTGAACGTCTGTTCGATACGCCGGTAACGCTTTTAGGCAGGGTTTTCCCGCCGGGCGCGCTCGCCGGCATTGCCGACCGGCGGTTAGTCAGGGCGCTTTGCTGGCGACTCTTGGTTGACTGGCAGGGCGAAGAGTTTGCCGGGGAGGTGTTTTGCCTGGTTTCTCCCAGGCGCTCCCCCGCACCCTTACAGCCGTTTCCCGAACGGCGGCTCGCAACCTCCGACAATGTTCCTGTCGGATTGTGAGTCAAGTTTTTTCAAATAAGTTTTTACCATTCATTAAAGAACGAGGTCATCTAAAAACTCGCTTTTAAGGCGAAATTTCAGATTTGCGAGCGAAAATGCTGAAGCGGAATGAAGACGTAATCGCAGTATTACGG